>JAJPZE010000123.1 GCA_021204565.1 Prevotella sp.
TAACCATCCTTGCAACCGGCTTCTGATTGTCATAGGTCGAAGGTATGGACGAGTATCTGTGAAAGAAATATCCCAAAGAAACCGTTAAGTATAAAGCCGAAAGAGAAGAGCGGGAGCGGGAGAGACAGCGGAAGATAGACGAGCTGTACGGAACAAAAGGCGGGGCAAAGAACTATAAACGCACTCATCGGATATATATTTTCCGCCCCGAAGAGCTCGACAACGACAACGTGATTTATGCTGTCGAATCGACCCCGACCGCACAACGCTCAAAGGCAACGGTGAACAACATCCGCTCGCAAACCGGCGACACCCGTCCTGAAACACCGGAGACGCCGAAGACGGAAACGGACTCGCAACCCGTCATCTCCTTCACCTAACGAGCCTCGTCGAAGATACAAATACACCAACAGAAAGGATACCTCTCAGCCTTTGCACATTACTATATATAGCGCTTTTCCCCGCGTTTTTGCCGGCTCGGACGCGGGAAGTGATTAACCTCGGCACGTGGTCGTTCTCCCGCGACGGCAACGCTTGGGAGACAGTCAGCGTGCCTCACGACGCGGCGATAGCCGGTCCGTTCGACAAGAAATGGGACCTCCAGACCGTCGCCATAACGCAGAACGGCGAGACCGAAGCGACGGAGAAGTCGGGGCGGAGCGGAGCGTTGCCGTGGATTGGCGAGTTCTTTTACAAGACAACGGTTGACATCGCGGAGTTGCCGGGGTATGCTGAATTGCGCTTCGACGGGGCGATGAGCGAGCCGCGTGTGTATGTCAACGGGCGCGAGGCGGGGTATTGGGCGTACGGATATAACGCCTTTCGCCTCGACGTAACAAGTCTTTTGCACGCCGGCGAGAACGAGATTAGCGTACATCTAAACAACTTGGAGGAGAGCAGCCGTTGGTATCCGGGAGCAGGGTTGTACCGTCCCGTTCAGTTATTGCTTGCCAATGAGGAGCGCATAGATGATTGGGGTACGTTCGTCTCCACACAATCCGCCGACGGCGATAAGGCGACCCTCTCCGTCGAAGCGGCGGCAGTGAATATCAAGAACGACGCACGACTGTCGATTGAGATAAAGGACGCGGAGGGGCGAACGGTGTATAGGGAGAGAGCCGCGTGCGCGACTCCGACTGTAAAAGAGAGCATAACGATTGACAACCCGCATCTGTGGTCGCCCGAGACACCTTATCTATATACGCTTTATCTTACCCTCGCGGAAGGGAATAATGTAACCGACGAACAGGCCATGCGCTTCGGTGTGCGGACGGTAGAGGTTGATGCGGAGCACGGTTTCCGGCTTAACGGGGTTGAGCGGAAGATAAAAGGCGTGTGCTTGCATCACGACCTTGGTCCCCTCGGGGCGGCGGTGAACAAAGCCGCGCTGATACGCCAGGTGCGCATACTTAAGGATATGGGGTGCGACGCGATACGTACTTCGCACAATATGCCCTCAACCGAGCAAATGGAGGTGTACGACTCGTTGGGCATGATGGTTATGGCGGAGAGCTTTGATATGTGGCGCTATCCGAAGTGCAAGAACGGGTACGCGCGTTTCTTCGACGATTGGTGGCGGCGAGACATAACGAACCTCGTGCTCAATCATCGCAACCATCCCTCGTGTATAATGTGGAGCATCGGCAACGAGATACCCGAGCAATGGAGCGAAGAGGGCGTTCTTTTGGCGCAGGAGATACAGTCGCTCTGCCACTCCTTAGACCCGACGCGCCCCGTAACGCAGGGCATGGACCAGGTGGCGAATGCGCTCGAGAGCGGCTTCGCGGCGGTTATGGACATTCCCGGGCTTAACTATCGCGCACATGAATACCTTAACGCATACAACACGTTGCCGTGCGGATACATACTCGGAAGCGAGACCGCATCAACCGTAAGCTCGCGCGGAGTGTATAAATTCCCCGTTGTCTTGTCGTCTAATGCAACGTACGACGACGGGCAATGCAACGGTTACGATACGGAATATTGCTGGTGGAGCAATCTCCCGGAAGTGGATTTCGCCTTGCAGGAGGATTATCCTTGGACGATAGGGCAGTTCGTGTGGACGGGTTTTGATTATCTTGGCGAGCCCACACCATACGACGAATATTGGCCATCGCGGAGCAGCTACTTCGGTATCTGCGACTTGGCGGGCTTGCCGAAAGACCGTTATTGGCTCTACCGTTCGGTTTGGAATAAAGACGCACATACGGTACATCTGCTCCCGCATTGGTCGTGGTTCGGCCGCGAGGGCGAGGTAACGCCCGTGTATTGTTATACCGACGGCGTGGAGGGCGAGTTGTTTGTCAACGGGGTGTCGCAGGGCAGGGTGCGTAAGGATTTAACTCGGCACATACAGGACATCGACCCGGACAGCGTCAATGTGCAACCTATGCTCGACCGTTACCGTCTGCGTTGGAACAACGTGGTGTACTCTCCGGGCTTTATACGCGTCGTTGTATATGATGAGGACGGAAATGTTATAGGTGAGGATGCCCGTTATACGCCCGGCGAAGCGAAGGAGATAAGGTTCGAATGCGACAGAGAGACGGTAAACGCTGACGGGAACGACCTTTGTTATATCACTCTTTCCCTTGTTGATGAATACGGGCACGAGCTTCCCGATGCCGATGACGATATTGATGTAGAGGTTGAGGGCGCGGGCTCGTTCCGTGCGATATGTAACGGCGACGCCACGTCTCTTGAGGGCTTTACCGAGCCGCACATGCACCTATTCAGCGGCCGCCTTGTGGTTACGTTGCAGGCGGGGACGGAGAAAGGGACGCTCCGCCTTACGGCTCTCGACCGGGCGAAAGGGATAAAGGGAACATTTGACATCCCCGTTATCTAATTCGTCTGATTATATAATGGAGACGTTGAAGCACGAATGCGGCGTGGCGATGATTCGCCTGCTCCGCGATGCAGATTATTACAAGCGCAAGTACGGCACCGACCGGTATGCGTTGGAGAAGCTGTACTTGATGATGGAGAAGCAACGCAACCGCGGGCAGGAGGGCGCGGGGCTGGCGTGCGTAAGTATGCTCCAACGTCCCGGGCACGAATATATGTACCGCGAGAAAGCCGAAGGACGGGACGCAATAGCCAAGATATTCGCCTCTATATACAATAAGTTGAAGACCTTCCCGGCTGATTCCGACGGCGCGTTACCCCCGTTTACGGGCGAGATGTATATGGGGCATCTCCGCTATTCAACCACCGACAGGCGCGGGCTGACCTATATCCATCCGTTTCTCAGGCGCAATAATTGGAAAGCGAAGAACCTCTGCTTGTGCGGCAACTTCAATATGACTAATGTGGGCGAAGTGTTCGATTGCTTGCTCCGTCAGGGACAATGCCCGCGTATCTTCAGCGACGGTTATATAATGCTTGAGCTGATGGGACACCGCCTCGACCGAGAGGTGGAGCGCAACTACAACATTGCCCGCCGTGAGGGTCTTCAGGGCGTTGATATAACGCGTTACATCGACGGGCACGTCGACATGGGCAATGTTCTCCAAACAACGATGCGGCATTTCGACGGCGGGTATGTGGTGTGCGGGCTGACCGGCAGCGGCGAGATGTTCGCCATGCGCGACCCTAACGGCATACGCCCCGCATTCTTCTACGCCTCCGACGAATTGGTTGCCGTCGCCAGCGAACGCCCCGTACTCCAAACAACATTCGACATCGCGGCGGACAATATACGGGAAATCAATCCCGGCGAGGCGCTATTGGTCAACCGCGCGGGCAAGGTGATGCGCCGGCAGATACTCGCGCCCGGAGAGAAAAGAGCCTGCTCGTTCGAACGTATTTACTTCTCCCGGGGCAACGATATAGACATTCACCGCGAGCGCAAGCTGCTCGGGCGCGGACTCAAAGACGACATCATACGCGCCGTCGGCGGCGACCTGGCTCACACCGTCCTCTCGTATATCCCGAACACGGCAGAGGTGGCGTATTACGGGATGCAGGAGGCGATACGCGAGGTGTTCCCCGATATTCGCACGGAGAAGGTGCTCTGGAAAGACCTTAAGCTCCGAACGTTCATCACCGAGGGGGACTCGCGCGGGCAACTTGCCGGGCATGTGTACGACATCACCGCCGGGTCGATAACGCCGGGGGAGGATTATCTCGTTGTTATAGACGACAGCATAGTGCGCGGCACGACCCTTCGCGAGAGCATTCTCGAGATACTCGACCGGCTCAAACCCAAGAAGATAGTTGTCGTCAGCTCCGCTCCGCAGATACGTTACCCGGACTTTTACGGGATCGACATGCCGCGCATAGGGGACCTGATAGCCTTTCAGGCCTGCGTCGCTTTGCTCAAAGAGACGGGACGGCAAGGCGTTCTCGCGCGCGCTTACAACGACGCAAGGGACGCATCGTCGGGACTTAAGACACCCGACGACAACATCGTTCGCGCGATATACGAGCCGTTCACGGCGCGGCAGCTAAGCGATATGATGGTGCGTCTGCTCCGCCCGAGGCATATCACGACACCCGTCGAGCTCGTCTTCCAAAGCATTGAGGGATTAAGAAAAGCCATACCCCGTCATACGGGCGACTGGTACTTCACGGGGCACTACCCCACCCCCGGCGGTACGCGGATGCTGCTCGAAAGCTTCATCAGTTACGTTGAAGCGAACAAGGACGTATTGCTCGGCTTCATCTAAACACATATACAACCTGATAATGGACACAGCGCCTGCGGCTTATAAAACGATGTAATATTCGTAACCGGAGGAGTGGTCTTATATACATTCAATCATACAAATGGAATAATAGATAATGGACACAAGATACATATTCGTTACCGGAGGCGTGGTCTCCTCTTTGGGCAAGGGAATAATCTCCTCGTCGATAGGCAAACTCCTTCAGGCAAGGGGCTACGACATAACCATACAGAAGTTCGACCCGTATATAAACATCGACCCGGGCACGCTCAACCCATACGAGCACGGCGAGTGTTACGTCACCTACGACGGCATGGAGACCGACCTCGACCTCGGCCACTACGAGCGATTCACCGGCATACACACCACCCGCGACAACTCAATTACAACCGGCAGGATATATAAGACGGTGATTGACAAGGAGCGGCGCGGCGATTACTTGGGCAAGACGATACAAGTCGTCCCGCACATAACCGACGAGATAAAACGCCGTATGACACGCGCCGCCGACCCCCACCCGTATGATTTCGTCATCACGGAAGTGGGCGGAACAATCGGCGACATAGAGAGCGCGCCGTTTATGGAGGCGATACGCCAGCTCCGTTGGGAGCTCGGACATCGCGCCGTATGCGTGCACCTCACATACGTGCCCTACCTCCGTGCCGCCGATGAGCTTAAGACCAAACCCACGCAACACTCCGTGAAGGAGATGCAGGGTATGGGCATACAGCCCGATATCCTCGTATTAAGGACGGAGCGGCACCTCTCCGACGCGATACGGCAGAAGGTCGCGTCGTTCTGTAACGTCGATCTTGAATGCGTCGTGCAGTCGGAAGACGTGCCGAGCATCTATGCCGTGCCCGTCAATATGCAACGACAAGGGCTCGACGCCGCCATACTCCGGAAGTTTCAAATACCCGTCGGCGAAACGCCCGCAATGATCCCTTGGAACAACTTTCTCGCCAAGCAACGCGCCGCAACGCAAACGGTTAACATCGCACTCGTCGGCAAATACGACCTGCAAGACGCATATAAGAGCATACGCGAGAGCCTCGCCATCGCCGGCATTTACAACGACAGGCGGGTGAATATGACCTTTGTCAACAGCGAACACATCACCCCCGATAACGTTGCAGACGCGCTCAAAGGGCAGGACGGCGTATTGATTTGTCCCGGCTTCGGGCAGCGCGGAACACTCGGGAAGATAGTTGCGGCGCAGTATACGCGTACCAACGACATCCCGACTTTCGGCATCTGTCTGGGCATGCAGATGATGGTGATTGAGTTCGCGCGTAACGTTCTCGGTCTGTCAGACGCGGACAGCACGGAGATGAACGAACAAACGGCGCATAACGTTATCGACCTCATGGAGAGCCAAAAGGACGTTACGGCAAAGGGCGGAACAATGAGGCTCGGAGCGTATCCCTGCAACCTGAAAGACGGGAGCAAAGCGCAAACCGCGTACGGATGCAGCTCCGTCAACGAGCGGCACCGGCACAGATACGAGTTTAACA
>JAJPZE010000183.1 GCA_021204565.1 Prevotella sp.
TATCCGTTCTCCTTATGGTCAATCATTTCCGGGATGCCGCCGACGTTGAACCCTATACAGGGCACGCCGCAAGCCAACGCCTCCATAATCGTATTAGGTAGATTATCCTCCGTCGAGGGCAGCACGAACACGTCGGCAGCACTGTAAACCATTGCCAAACGCTCGTCTCCCGAGACGTATCCAAGCTCCACACAGGGGAAATGAATACGGCTCATAAGCCCCTCCGACCGCGCTCCAAGCAACGCCACAACTATCGACGAGGCTGTCTGGGGGTGATATGTGCGTATCTTGTTTATCGCCTTTATCAACAGCGAGGCCCCTTTGCGCGCGTCGGTCAACTTCTGCGAAACGAACAGCACCACATTCTTTCCAAGCAACGGCAACCCCAACTCCCGACGCGCCGCCCATTTATCGCGCGGGTAAAACACGCTCGTATCTATCGTGTTCGGAATGGCGTAAATGCTCTTCCCCGTCGTCAATCCGCTCATACGCGCCATATCGGCCAACCACTCGCTACACGCCACAAAACGTATGTCGCTGTCCCGGTATATGTTCCGCTTCTTCTCCCAAACGCGCTTAGCCAAATCATAATGTACAATCTGCGAGGGCAGGAACTGACACTCCTTACAACCCGATATATATTTATCGCAGCGACGGGTGTAATGACATATGCCCGATACGGGCCAAAGGTCGTGCAATGTCCACACAACCGGCTTGCCGGAAGCGATAATGCGCCGTATGCCCTCGAGCGAAAGCATGCCCTGATTGACCCATTCGAGATGGATGATGTCAGCCTCGCGGAACTCCGGCATCGACGTTACGTCCTCGCCGAACTCGCCCGCGTCGATCTCCCAAAGGTTGCGGCGCTTCATGCGAAGATGAAAGAAAGCGAGCAAACGCTCGGCAAGAAACCTCCAACGCCCTAATTTCTTGCGGGGCAAGGCGGAAACAAAGGTCCAATCGGTTGTCTTGTCCCTCACTAACATTCGTGCCTCCGTGCCGCGCTTGATAAAAGCGCGGACGAGACGATTCGTGGCTACAGCCGCCCCGCCAATGTTGTCGGAAGTACTTATAAAAAGTATTTTCATTAAGCAGTTTTACGACTCCTCATAGAGTTATATAAATGGATAAAAGAAATAACAAAAGATATCCCGACCGGTCCGGATTACTCTTTTGCTAACCTTTTCATCGTGCGGAGAGAGAGGGATTCGAACCCCCGGTACCCTGCGGTACGGCGGTTTTCAAGACCGCTGCAATCGACCACTCTGCCATCTCTCCGGTAATCTCCGGCACTCCCCACGATACGTTCCGCCGACGCGAAATCTGAAAGAAAGTGCGTGCAAAGGTAGGGTAAAGTGTTGAAATACACAAAGAAAACGGTGCATTATTTAGCTCTTCCGGCAATCCACCTACCCGACTTTTATCAATTTATACGCCGTATTTACACATTATTATATAATCACATTAAGGCGGATGAAATATATGTTCGTATCTTCGCGAACCTCATCGGGAAACGCCCGAGATTTTATATTAAGGAGAGATATGACGGAATACGAAAAGATGGTGAACGGGCGGTTATACGACTATTCCGACCCTGAAATAGAGAGGAGTTTGGAGCGTGCAAAGAGACTTTGCGCCAAGTTGCAAACGGTCAGTATCTACGACGACAATTACCGCGAGCTGATACGCGAGCTCGTGCCCGGTATATCGGACGACAGCATTATCTGCCCTCCTTTCCGTTGCGGACACGGAAATCGCATCACATTAGGGCACAACGTGTATATCAATTACGCATGTACTTTCCTCGACGGAGGGAGCATAAAGATTGGAGATAATGTGCTTATGGGACCCAATTGCCAACTCTATACGCCGCAACACCCGACGGATTACGTCCTCCGGCGCAAGCCCGTCGAGACCGCCTATCCGATTGTTATAGGCGAGGATACGTGGCTCGGAGGGGGCGTAATAGTGCGTCCCGGGGTAACAATAGGGTGCAGATGCATCATTGCCGCAGGCAGTGTGGTGGTCAACGATATACCCGACGACAGCCTTGCGGCTGGTAATCCCGCTGTAGTGAAACGCAAGTTGAATAACCCGTCAACCGGCAAATCACCTCATTAATCATACATCTCCCGACGCATCTCCAGCGGAGCTACGGGGGATTAAAGGGGTCAAGAAAAGAAGTCGTAAATTTGTTTGTAAGCGGAAAAGAGATTACCTTTGCCGTCGTAAAAGGAAAGTTGGCAGAGTGATCGAATGCACCGGACTCGAAATCCGGCATACGGTTTTATCCGTATCGGGGGTTTGAATCCCTCACTTTCCGCTACATGCGACGCGCGAGCCAAGCCAGGTTCGCGCGTCGCATGTATATAATGACGTATTTGTTTATTTCCCCAGCGGATCCCAGCCTTGGGCACGCAATTCGAGCTCTTTGCCGTCCCGCGCGACGAGCATTAACCCGAGTTCCTCGCGGCAGATATGTCCGATTACCCTCACCCCTTCAAGGTCTTTCACTTTGTCGTAATCGCCTATCGGAACGGTGAAAAGCAGCTCATAATCCTCTCCGCCATTAGCTGCGCAGGTGATGACATTCATATTAAATTCCTCCGCCGCCAATGCCGTCGAGTAATCTATCGGTATGTTCTTTTCGTAGATGCGACACCCGACGCGGCTCTGCTTGCAAACGTGATGAAGCTCGCTTGACAACCCGTCGGAGATGTCAATCATTGCCGTAGGGCGTATGTCATTATCTTTAAGAAGACGGATTATATCCCCGCGCGCTTCGGGTTGCAACTGCCGTTCAAGCAGATACTCCTTGCCGGCGAAGTCCGGCTGAAAGTCACGTAAAGCGTCGAGCGCCCTCTTGTCGCCTTTCTTCTTGGCTTCGTCCACTTGTTGGTAATATACGGACTTTTCTCTCTCCAATAGTTGCAAACCCATATACGCCGCGCCGAGGTCGCCGGAGACGCAAACAAGGTCGGTGTCGCGTGCTCCGTCGCGCTTTACGATATCGTTTTTACGTGCGCCGCCGACGCAGGTTATCGATATTGCGAGCCCCGTCAACGATGATGTAGTGTCGCCTCCGACGATGTCAACGCCCCACTTTTCGCACGCCATAGCCACGCCGTCATAAAACTCTTCGACATCCTCGACACCGATACGGCGGTCCAACGCGAGGCTGACAATGAGCTGCCGCGGCGTGCCGTTCATAGCGAATATGTCGGACATATTGACCATCGCCGCCTTGTATCCAAGGTGTTTCAAATCTATATATGTCAGGTCGAAATGCACGCCCTCCATCAGCATATCCGACGTAACGAGCACTTCCTCGTCTTCGTAATGCAATACGGCGCAATCGTCGCCTATACCCTTGACCGAGCCCGGGTGCAGCTTCGGAAGACGTTTGGCGAGGCGCTCGATAAGCCCGAATTCACCTATTTCAGATATATCCATTAGTAAATGTTTTGCCGTTAATCCGGTTTCCTGCGCGTGTTGTTATTAAAGCGGACGTTACGTATGTACGTCCTCACGATATTGTCGAACTCCGCACGCTTGCCGCGCAGGAAATGCACCTCTATCGGGAGTATATAAAGGCTGTCGGCAAAGGTATAGTTCGTCTCCTCTATATGCCGCAGGCGGCTCGCGTCTTTCTCGGTTGTGATAATCATCTTCGGGCTCTTCATCCGGTTGAATATGCGGCTGATGTGAACGATATCGGCGGGCGTGAACTGGTGATGATCGTCGAAAAGGATGGTGCGTGTGCGGGTGGTGTAGCGCGCGATGTCGGCTTCAAGCTGTTGCGGGAGTGCGATACCAAGCACAAGCAAAACATTCCAACCCGGCGCGAGCGACTGCAACGGCAGTTCCGGTCCGCCGTTATACGGGCGCAGTGCCTTATAAACTATCGAAGTGAAGAATAATTTCTGATAAGGACGCAAGCGGAGCATACGGGTCAGCATCGCCTGCTCCATAAGGTCGGTATCGCGCGGACACTTCGATACAATCACTATATCAGCCCGCCGCTTCGTGCTTTCCGGCTCGCGCAGGCGTCCGGCGGGGAGCAGACGGTCGTAGACCACGAGGCGATGATAATCGGTAAGGAGTATATTCAGCCCGCGGCTCACGTAGCGGTGCTGGTATGCGTCGTCGAGGAGAATGACGTCGACATCCTTTGTCTCCTCGTCGTTCATAAGGCTTTTGATGCCGTGAATACGGTCCTTATCGACAGCCACATATACGTCCGCGAACTTGTTCTTCACCTGATACGATTCGTCTCCGACATCAGGCATCGGCGTTTCCGGCTTGGCGAGCACGAAGCCCTTGCTCTTCCGTTTATACCCGCGCGAGAGTACTGCAACCTTATAATCCTTATGGAGAAGACGGATAAGATACTCGACGTGCGGCGTTTTGCCGCTGCCGCCGACGGTCAGGTTGCCGACGGAAATCACCGGCACGGAGAACGAATGCTGGCGGAGCACGCCGACGTCAAACAGCCAGTTCCTTACTCCGACTCCCAGCCCGTAAAACCAACTCAGGGGAGTGAGCCAACGGTTTATCTTGACGTAGCTTTTCTTAGAACGCGGCACGTAACGTTTGAGTTATCAGTTTATAAATATAAAGTACGGCATAAGGGCTTGTATCGGGCAGACATTCGCTGCCGCGTTGACGGAAGCGAACGGCAGATACCGGTCGCCGAGCGTCGTCCGCAGACGATTGGCAAGCAGTCCGCCGGTGGTGTCGGAAGAGAATAACGTATCGAACCAGCTCTCCGCCGCCGGGTATTCCTCTGTGTAATAACTGTCCAAGCCCGCTAATTCCGCCGCTTTGCGGACAGCGTCGTCAAGCGTTCCGAGACTGTCGACAAGCCGGATTTAAGCGCGTCTTGCCCGGTCCAGACGTGTCCCTGCGCAATTCGTTCAACCTCGTCAATGCTCTCAGAGCGCCCGTCAGCCACGCGCCGGCGGAACAGCGCATAACCTCTGTCGATGTATTTCTGCACTATTTCCCGCTCGTCAGCCGTGAACGGACGGAGCGCGTAACTGAATATGCCGGCGCCAAAGTCGGCGTGTTCGTTGGTCTTCACCCCGTCGAAATGCAGTCCGAGCTTATCGGTGAGCAACTCGCTTGCCTCGGGAATAATGCCGTAGATACCTATTGAGCCTGTGATGGTTGTAGGCTCCGCCACGATATAAGATGCATTGCAACTGATGTAATACCCCCCTGAGGCGGCATAATCACCCATTGAAACAACCACCGGTTTCTTCTCTTTCAGGCGAGCCAAATAGTGCCAAATCTGCTCCGCGGCGTGTGCCGAGCCGCCCGGCGAGTTCACCCGCAACACCACCGCGCTGACGTCGTCGGCATCCATCAGCCGCTCGAGGTCGCGGCAAACCTTATCCCCCGCAATCTGCGCCCCGCCGAACGAGGGCACCGCTTCCGTCTCCGAGTCGATTATCGTCCCCTCCGCATAATATACCGCGATTTGTTTCCCGCGCTTCGCCGGCTCGTCTCCGCGCTTCGAGCGCGTGGCTTTAATGATATTATGCGCTCCATCTCCGCGCTTCGAGCGCGTGGCTTTAATGATATTATGCGCTCCATCTATGGAGCGCATATCGCTGACCGACAACAGGTTCAAATCGTCCGTTTCCCGTATTCCGAGCCGGCGTTTCAATTCGTGTTTCACCCCGTCGCCGTATGCAAGGGAGTCCGCCAGCCCGCCTTTGACAAGCTCTTCGGGGGAGACGAAAGCCGTAAAACGGTCGGCAAGAGCGTTCACCTGAGCCCTTGTTATGCCCCGTCCGGCTGCGATGGAGTCCGCCACATTACGCCATATACCCGTTACGAATGCTGTTACCTGCTCGCGGTTCGCGTCGCTCATAGCGGTCTCGCTGTACGTCTCTGTCGCGCTCTTGTATTTCCCGACTTTGATTATTTGAA
The DNA here is from genome assembly GCA_021204565.1 of Prevotella sp. Taxonomy (GTDB): domain Bacteria; phylum Bacteroidota; class Bacteroidia; order Bacteroidales; family Bacteroidaceae; genus Prevotella. Next base: position 5,938 of record JAJPZE010000183.1, read on the forward strand.
AGTGTATGCCGAGCTTTTCGTAAAGCTCCTTGACGTACATCGTCTCGACGGAAAGTCCGTGAAGGTCAATCATCCCGCTCGGATTGAGATAAATCTTGTCGGCTGCCGACGCGGCATAATATGCTCCTTGCGAGCTCGCGTCCGCATACGCGCCAACCCATTTCCCCGATTGGCGGAAGGCGGACAGGGACGCACGGTTTTCGGAAATCGTACTGTAACCGGCTTGCAACGTGCCCGCGTCAATAT
>JAJPZE010000027.1 GCA_021204565.1 Prevotella sp.
GACATCAGCCCCGAGGAAATAGACGCGGCAATAGATAATCTTTACGCGGGGAACTACAGCATTGAGTGTCATTCGGTGCTTGCCGTAAAGACCGAAGGAAACGGGGAAACGGCGGAGAGTTATGCCCTTAACGACGTGGCGGTATTAAAGCGTGATACGGCATCGATGATTAGTATCGGCGTAGCGATAGACGGCGAATATATGGCGACATACCGTGCCGACGGATTGATAGTATCCACTCCGACGGGCAGCACTGCATACGGTTTGTCGAACGGCGGCCCGATAATGTCTCCCGGGGCACGTACACTTTGCCTGACCGCCGTTGCCCCTCATAGTCTCAATCTTCGCCCCGTCGTGTTAGGCGACGAAGCGGAGATACGAATGAAAGTAGAGAGCCGCAGCCGCAATTTCTTGCTGGCAGTCGACGGGCAAAGCAATACATTGCGTCAGGGCGCGACGGTGGTTGTCAGGAAAGCGCCACATGCAATCGAGATAGTGAAGTTGCCCGGCAAGCGTTACTTCGATACGCTTCGGCAGAAGATGATGTGGGGGGCGGATACGCGCGAAGCGGCGAAAGACGCATTGAGATAACGTATGTTCGCGTCCCGTTTTTTCAACATTCCGAAAAGCCGTTACGGCACGTCGGCAATAATCAAATGGCTGTGGCGGTCGCTCAAGGGCAATCGGTTGCAGACGGTGTTGAACACCGGTCTCGATATGCTGAACGTAACGGCGAGCTTGCTGTCCGTTTGGGCGATGCAACGTGCGATAGATATTGCGGCGGGGGCGCGGCAGGGCAATTTGTATCTTGCCGTGGCGGTTATGGGAGCACTGATTATATCGGGCTTCGCCATACGATTGTCCTTAGTGTGGATTAGCAACATCCTCGGCGTAAAGGCTCAGAACCGTATGCAGAGAGAGTTGATACGGCGTTTGTTACGTTCGGAATGGATGTCGCTTCAGAGCAGACATTCGGGAGACGTGATTAACAGATTGGAGTTGGACGTGCGCACGGTAGTGAATTTCATTACCGAAATATTGCCCGCAACATTCTCTACTGCGTTGTTATTCATCGGCGCTTTCACATATATGTTTTGCATGGACCGCTGGTTAGCGGTGGTTACTATTGCGATTATACCTATCGCATTATTATTCAGCAGAATGTATGTCGGACGGATGCGTCAGATGACAAGCGCGGTCCGCATATCGGACAGCGAAATACAGAGCCTTATGCAAGAGACTGTTCAACAGCGGACGCTGATAAAGTCGTTGGAGGGAGACGGAGAGGTGACGGCGCGGTTGGAAGAGGTTCAAAGAGGGTTGAGAGATAAGGTGAGGCGGCGGACAAAGTTCAGCATATTCTCGTATTTTGTCCTCAACTTCGGCTTCGCAACGGGTTATTTGATTGCATTCTTGTGGGGTGCGTTGCGCTTGGCAGCGCAGTCGTTGTCGTTCGGAGGTATGGTTGCGTTTCTCCAATTGGTATCGCGTTTGCAGAACCCTGCCCGTAACATGGCGCACTTCGCCCCCTCGTTTGTCGCCGTGTACACTGCGGCGGAACGGCTGATGGAAATAGAGGAAGACCCGCTTGAAGAGCAGGGCGAGGCAATCAGTTTGCCCGCTCCGTGCGGCATAAAAATGACTAATGTCAGCTTTGCATATGGCGACAAACCGATTATTAACAACCTCTCGTTCGACTTCCGCAGCGGGAAATGCACCGCCGTTATCGGCCCCACTGGAGCAGGAAAGACAACAATATTGCGCCTTCTCCTTGCGCTTGTACACCCTTCGCAAGGCACAATAGAGATTTATTCATCCATCTGTCCGGCAACGGATATAATCACTGCCCGGCATCGTTCTAACTTTGTTTATGTCCCTCAAGGGAACACTCTCCTCAGCGGCACGATACGCACTAATCTGCTCCTTGCCGACCATAACGCGACCGAAGAAATGATGACCGACGCTTTGAAACGAAGCTGTGCCGACTTTGTATTTTCCCTGCCGCAAGGCCTTGATACCCCTTGCTCGGAGCAGGGCGGCGGGTTATCGGAGGGGCAGTGTCAGCGTATCAGTATTGCGCGAGCACTTCTTCGGGGGCGGAGCATAATGCTGTTCGACGAGGCCACATCGGCGCTCGACCCCGCTACGGAACGTCGTTTGCTGACGAACATTCTTGCATCGAAGGGACACACGATTATATTCATAACCCACCGTCCGGCGGCATTGGATTATGCTGATGCCGTTTTAAGGTTATGAGGTTATGAGGTTATGAGGTCATAGCACCCAGTTTCTTTACGAGGGAGAACATCACTATCGCGCTAATCAGGCAAAGGGTAATGAGGATGCCCCAATTGTACATCAGGGGTATCTCGTTCCACAGGCGTGAGGGTATCTGACTTAGGTAGTTGCCTATTGCCGTGGCGGCGAACCAGCCGCCCATCATAAGCCCCTTATACTTCGGAGGGGCGACGCGGGAGACAAAAGAGATACCCATGGGCGAGAGGAACAGCTCCGCGATGGTTAATGTAAAATATGTCGTAATCAGCCAACCGGGAGAAAGGATATTCTGATTTCCCTCGCCGAGATCCATCGGAGAGATCAAGCCGGTTGACGCGAGAGTGATTACTCCGAAGCCGACAGCGGCGACAAGCATTCCCCAAGCTATGCGCATCGGCGCGCTGACCTCGTGCCCGCGATTGGCAAGAGCACCGAAGAGAACCATACTGAAGGGCGTTAAGGCGATGACGAAGAAAGGATTGAACTGTTGGAAATCGGAGGGCTGGGCCTGTACGGTGTTGTCCATAAGGATGAATAAGGTGTACGCCACCGCCCAGAGACATAACGTTATCACTCCGCAGATTACTCTTGTGCGCCGGTGTTTCGACTGAAAGGCGGAGAAACAAGTGTACACCGACGCAGCAATGAACGCCAAAGAGAAGATATTAAACCCGATACGGAGCGGACCGGTAACGGTCAGATCGGTGTACTTCTTAGCGAAGAACGTGAGGGCCGACCCGTTCTGATGAAACGCCATCCAGAAGAAAATAACCACCGCGAAGACAAGTAAGAGGGCGACCACGCGGTCCTTTGTCTGCTTGGGAGTCAACTCCTCGACAGCCACGTGCATGTCTTTCGCCTGACGTACGTTTACATCCGCGTGTTTATACCACGAGCGGAAAGCGAAATAGATGATAACGGAGATAATGAGCGAGACGCACGCCACGCCGAAACAAAGCCCGTACGCGCCGTACAAGGCATTAAGGTAATCCGGGCTGTAGTTTGCCGCGTCGTATTCAAAACCGAAATTCCCGAGGTATAAATTGGTAATCCATTTCGCCATGGCGGGGGCGAACATCGCGCCGATATTTATCGCCATATAAAACAAGGAGAACGCCGCGTCGCGCCGTGAGGAGTATTTCGGATCGTCGTAAAGATTGCCGACAAGCACTTGCAGGTTGCCTTTGAACAAGCCCGTGCCTAACGAGACGCACGCCAAGCCGCCGTACATTGTCAGCTGTCCGGTAAGGTCCGCCGCCGTGGGAACGGCGAGGCAGAAGTATCCGGCGAACATTGTTGCGAAGCCGATTGTTACGCATTTGCCGTATCCAATCTTATCGGCAAGGATGCCGCCTAACAGGGGGGAGAAGTAAACAACGGCGAGGAAGATGGCGTAAACGTTGCCCGCCTGCGCCTCCGACCAGCCGAATTTCGCCTGCATGAACAATGTGAATATCGCCAGCATCGTGTAGTAACCGAAGCGTTCGCCCGTGTTGGCAAGCGAGAGAACATATAGTCCTTTGGGTTGACCTTCAAACATAGATAGATTATAATTATTAATTGTCAGACAGATTTTATAATACGTCTCATTAGAATACTTCTCAGGGGCTCTTTCGTCCGGTAACGTCGACTAACCACGCGACTTTGACGGTGATTGCCGACTGGTTGGTCTTCCCGAAATAGTCGCTCTTGGTTGCCCCGTAGATATTCGCCAGGCCGAGATAGTAGCGCACGTCGAGGCGGAAATGCCCCAGCGCGGGGTGCGAGTACTCCGTTCCGAGTCCGGCACATATACCATAGTCGAACTTCTTCTCTACGGGCATGTCGTATTGTGCGGTGGTTTTATTGGCGCGGTCGGCGACGTTCATTGTTTCGGTAGTGAAGTTCGTGCGTGTCGATTCCGAAAGATACAGTCCGAATTGGGGTCCGGCGTAAAAGAAGAAAGAGAAGCCTTTGACCTCCTTACCCCAAGCCAAATGCGCCATAATCGGCATCTGCACGTAGGTTATCCGGCGGTCGTAAAACTCCGCTTCGCCCGTCTCCTGATTGACAACGGGCTCCGAATTGATGGTCAGGATGTTCTCGCTCCACCCCGCTTGCGCCCAGTTTATCTCCGCCGCGAGAGAGCATAACGCGGTGAAATACTTCTCGCTCGTATAGCGTAAAGAGAGCCCTCCCGTGTATCCGCCAAACAGTTTTGTAGTTACCTTGGGGGAGAAGCCGACGCTCGTGAGCGTGTATCCGCCGTTCACTCCAACGGCGAACACGTTGCGGTACTCCCCTATTTGCGCCTTTGTTGAAAGGGAAAACAAGAAAAGAAGAGCTAAGAAGACGAAGCGCGCGAGGCAAACTCTCATACCGTCAGAACGAGATTGTTTCAATCACTCCGTCGCGTTTATAATGCACGAGTTGGAATGCCTTGTTAATCATTCCCCCGCTTTCAGCCGCGGGAGAGAAGCGCAGGGGTGTTTGCATGGGGCGGTATGCCGACTCCGCCGCCGTGCCGCGGAACGCCACTCCGCTATTCTGTAAGCCGCGAAGAAAGAATTGGGCGTGGTCGAAGCCCGTAAGAGCAAAGCGGGGCAAATACTGCTCCTGCATCGTCTCCGAGAAGCGGCTAACGTATCCTGACGTGAATGACGCTACGCGCGTTATGCCCTTATAATAATAAAAGGTAGAGGGGATGTAGGTGTCGTATTTATTGAATAACTCCCGATAGGTACTCTCGTACATCAGCCATTCCGTATAACCGAATATAGATACTTGCATTTCCGGCGCAGCCGCCATTAACTCGTTAAGCCGCCGAAATACAAGATTAAGCTCCGGGGAGTGTGCGGTGTCAAGAATAACAACGTTTGCAGCATTGGCTTTGAACGCGGCGAGGAACTCGGTATCGCTTGCGTTAAGCGCAACCGCCCGCGGGGTTATGCCTTTGGCGTGCAACTCATTTGTCAATCGGGCGATAAAGTCCGTCTTGCCCATAGATGTCTCGCCGGAGCGGATGACGACGGGGCGGGCGTCCTTGAAACGGCTGATAAACGCGTCGGCAGCCCGGATATTGAGATGTTCGGAGCTCTGATATACCTGCCAGACGTGGTCATTCGTGTTGACGTCGTCGGCGGTTATAGAGAACGGGATGACGAGTTTGATATCGTTCTTTCGGCAGAAGTCCGCCAGCGGTTTTACTTGTTTGGTATACAGCGGACCGAAGATTATGTCGGTTTTGCGTGCGTTGGCGTCAAGCAAAACGGTTCGTATGTCGGCATTGATATCCACGTTCCATGCGTACACATCAATATTGAAGCCCTCGTGTCTGAGGGAGTCGCACGCAATAAGCAACCCGCGATAATATTCCGCCATGCGCCGCCCGTCGCCGTCATTATTATGCAGGGGCAACATCACACCCATACTTATCTTGCCCGCCGACTTGAGGCCCGACGCTTTCGGACTTGCTTTATCCGCTTTCGGTTGGGGGATAAAGACGGTGTCGCCTTTTTTTAATACAAAGTCGGGAGCTTTCATTTCGGGGTTCACCTCAATAAGTTCCTCAACGCTGATGCCGTATGCGTGCGCTATTCCGTATATAGTGTCTTTTTTCTTTACCTTATATATATCTCTCCAAGCGTTGTTTTGCGCCGCCGCTTCTATTGCTATAAGAACCGAAAGGAGAAGCGGAAACAAATATTTATAAATGCGAAACATACGTGCCTTTTTGTATATCTAACTGCAAAAATAATAAGATTAAGGTACATCTGTCAACAATTCTCTCTATTTTTGCACGATACACCTATATAATATGC
>JAJPZE010000205.1 GCA_021204565.1 Prevotella sp.
AACTATAGGGGCATACCAAGCCGTAAGCCGCGGTGCAACCCGTCCGGCTCCCGCAGTCTAACGGCTTGATTTATCATTTATTGCTCGTCTTGAGCCGCGAGACGGTTCTCTATCTTACGACCTAAGACGAGGTATGCCGTAGGCGAAGCGATGAAGATAGAGGACAGCGTGCCCGCCACGACGCCGAGTATCATAGCGAACGAGAAGCTCCTTATGGTCTCGCCGCCTAAGAAGAAGATACACAGCAACACAATCAACGTGCTGAGCGAAGTGTTGATCGTCCGCGCCAGCGTCTGGTTAATCGAGTCGTTGAACGTCGTCTGGTAATCTTGTTTCCGATGCAGACGAAGGTTCTCGCGGATACGGTCGAACACCACCACTTTATCGTTAATCGAATAACCGATAACCGTCAGTATCGCGCCGATAAACGTTTGGTCAATCTCTAAAGAGAACGGCATCCAACCCCAGCATAGCGAATATATTCCGAGCACAACCACCGTGTCGACCGCCAGCGCAACAATAGCTCCGACGGAGAACGCAAGGTTGCGGAAACGGAGCAATATATAGAGGAATATGACGATAAGCGCTATGATGACGCTCACTATCGCGCCGTAGGTAATATTCTTGGCGATAGACGGTCCGACCTTAGTGGAGCTTATGATGGAGCCGCCCTCGCGCACGTCGGGATTCTTGAAATCGGATACCTTCGCCTGCGATACAAGCCCGGCTTTCTTCAACGCGCCGTAGAGTATCTCCTCCGCCTCGTCGTCGGCTGTGGGCGAGTTCGAGTCTATCTTATAGTTGGTCGAGATACGTATAGTCTTGTTATCCGTGCCGAGCGCAAGTGCCCCGGTGGTGTATCCGGAGAACGCATCGGCAATCACGAGACGCACATCCTCCGGCTCTATCGCATTCTCGAACTGAACCACATAGTTGCGCCCGCCCGTGAAGTCGATACTCTTCGACAGACCGCGGACAAAGAAGCTGACAACGAAAATCACGATTAACACGGTAGCGATGGTGAACGAGCGCTTGTATAACGACATAAACTTCACGCGCGTATTTTGCATTAAGTTCTTTGAGAACGGCGTGCAGAACTTGATGTTAAGCCACTTGTCGTGCTTCATCCGGTTCTCGTAAACGACACGTGTGAGGAACACAGCCGTGAAGAAAGAGCAAATAATGCCGATTATCCACGTCGTGGCGAACCCGCGTATCGGTCCGGTGCCGAATACGTAAAGGATTATACCGGTGAGGATAGAGGTGAGGTTGGAGTCGAAGATAGCGGAGAATGCGTTGCCGTATCCTTTTGCCAATGCGTCTTTTATGTTCAGCCCGCGCTTCATCTCCTCTTTTATTCTCTCATAGATAAGTACGTTCGCGTCGACCGCCGTACCGAGCGACAGCACCATACCCGCTATCCCGGACATCGTCAGCGCCGCTTGGAACGAAGTAAGTATGCCGAGCGTGAAGAACACGTTGACAATCAACGCGCAGTTCGCCATCATACCCGCGTTGAAGTTATACATCGCAACCATGTAGATCATAAGCAACACGAAAGCGATGATGAACGAAATTATACCCTGGCGTATCGACTGTGCGCCTAAAGTCGGACCTACGACCTCTTCCTGCACGATACGCGCCGGGGCGGGCATGCGGCCCGACTTTAGCGTGTTCGCAAGGTCCTTCGTGTCCTCTATGGTGAAGTTTCCTGTAATGGATGACTGCCCTCCGCTAATCTCGCCGTTTACCCTCGGAGCGGAGTAAACCGCACCATCTAAAACGATTGCAACGGCCTTTCCGATGTTCGCTTTTGTGAGCGCAGCCCACCGGCGCGCACCTTCGGTATTCATCGACATCGACACCTCAGGCGAGCCGGTAAGGTTGTTGAACTGGTCGCTCGCCGTTGTGATGACGTCTCCTTCAAGCGGAGCGCGACCCGATGCTTGCGTTATCTTTATCGCGTACAGCTCAAATACGTTCTTCGCGTTTATTCCGTCCGCCGGCTTTGCGCCCCAGAGGAGCTTCAAATCGGAGGGTAATACCTGCTTTGCAACGTCGGAATAGATAATCGAATCGACGGCGGCGGTATCGCGTACGTTAGCGTATCCGACTAAGCTAAGGCTCCGCCCGCCCGTCGTCTGCAGACGTGAGAGAAGGGGATGGAGCTTCTTAAGCTGCTCGTTAGCGTCGGTCGTGGCGGCTGTCTTCGCCTCTTCGTTCTTGTCTTTCAGTTGGAATTTGGCTTCGGCGGTCTTCGTTTAGGTCTCAACCGAAGTGGTGTCGGTGGCGGCGGTATCCTTTGTCTGCGACAGCGACGCGGCATATCTCGTATCCAATTGACGCAGATAGGGAACAATCTCTTCCGAGTTGTACGTCTCCCAGAACTCAAGATTGGCGGAGCCTTGCAACAGCTTGCGCATACGCTCCGGCTCGCGGATGCCCGGCATCTCCACCATTATTCTGCCGTCCTGACCCTCAAGTTTCTGTATGTTGGGTTGCACTACGCCGAACTTGTCGATACGTGTACGCACGACGTTAAACGAGTTGTCAATCGCCGCCTGCACCTCCTGGCGTAACACTCTCGTTACCTCAGCGTCGCTGCTTTGCGGGGACACCTTGCCTTGCAACTGTTGTGTGGCGAATATCTCGGACAGCTTATGCCCCGGCGCATTACGCTTGTAAGCCTCCGTAAAGAGGGTAATGAAGTCGGCTTGGCTCTTTTCTTCCTCTGCCTTAGCCTCTTTCATCGACTTGACGAACGCCTCGTCCGTCTTGTGATCGGCAAGGTTTTCAAGCACGTCAGGTACGGAAATCTCGAGGATAACCGTCATTCCGCCCTTCAGGTCAAGACCCAAACCGATTTGCGTCTCAAGACATTTCTGATACGAATAAATACCGAGATACTTAACGGAATCTTTGTAGTTCTGCTCCGCGACAGGGTCGGCGAGCTTTGCGGCTTGTGTGTCGTAATAACGTGTAGCCGCCGAGAAAGACAAATAAAATATACTTGCAAGCGTCAGCAATACGGCGGTTACAATTACAAGTCCTTTGTTCTGCATCTTGTAGTTTATTTAATTTATATTATTTCGTTTCCGAGTTGATACGTTGCTTTTAGCCTGCAAATGTAACACTTTTTTAGCCGTAACGTTGCCGCATAGTTTGTTTATTATTCTTTTTTAAGTAAAGTTACTTTCGGATTGAATACGACCGGTTCATACACGCGGGTGCAATATGTAAAGCCGCTTGCCCCAAGCGGATTCTGAGGCTAAACTTTGTATAGGGGTATGCAGAGGCGATGAATATAAATGCTTATACGTATGCGGTCGTGTGCTCATACGTGTCGTATGACGCGCTCATTTGTGTGTTTATGATGCGCAAAAGCGCCGTTCTTAGAGTGTAAAAGCGGCGGTTTTAGAGTGTAAAAGCGCCGCTTTTAGAGCGTAAAAGCGCCGTTCTTAGAGTGTAAAACCGGCGGTTTAGTGTTGTTACAACTGTCGTATTGCTCCCGGAAACGTCGTGTCGGCGGCGGGCGCGAAGCGTATCGGCGTGCGGTGTAATAATAATTTTGGCGTAATCGGGAATAAGCATTAACTTTGCGCTCGTTAACTATACACATCCGTATTCGGATAGTTCTCTTTCAATGTTATGGTATCGTTTGTTGTAGCTATTCTTTGCCTCGTAACGGGTTATTTCATTTACGGGAGCGTGGCTGAGCGCGTCTTTAAGATTGACCCGGCACGGCGCACGCCTTGTTACCGCTTGCAAGACGGGGTGGATTTCATCCCTATGTCGACCAAACGGGTATTCCTTATACAGTTCCTGAACATAGCGGGGACGGGCCCGATCTTCGGAGCGATACAAGGCATCTTGTTCGGTCCGGCGGCGTATCTGTGGATAGTGCTCGGATGTATATTCGGGGGCGCGGTGCACGATTTTATGTTCGGGATGATGTCGGTACGCCGGGACGGGAAGTCAATACCCGAAGTGGTGAGCGACGAATTGGGCCGTCATGCGCACATTATTATATGCGTCCTCTCGCTCGTGCTTATGGTCTTGGTCGGCACGGTGTTCGCCACGACCCCCGCCGGACTGCTCGCAAGCATGACCGCTTCGTGGGGCACGTGGGGCACGACGTGGTTTTGGCTCGCCCTTATCCTCGTTTATTATTTCTTCGCAACGATGTTCCCTATCGACAAGTTGATTGGGCGCATATACCCAATCTTCGGCATCGCGTTGCTCCTGATGGCGGCGGGTCTGCTCTACGGGATATTCGTAAACGCCGGAGAAGTGCCGGAGATAACCTCCGCGTTCGCCAATCATCACCCGAGCGACGCCATACCGCTCTTCCCGGGATTGTGCATCACGATTGCTTGCGGCGCCGTTTCGGGCTTCCACGGGACGCAGTCGCCGATGATGGCCCGTTGCCTTACAAACGAGAAATACGGCCGTCCGGTCTTTTACGGGGCAATGATAACCGAGGGTATAGTTGCGCTTATATGGGCCGTGGCGGCAATTAAATTCGCCGACGCACTGCCCTATGACGGCGCGACACCCTACGAGAAACTGCTTAATCTGATGACCGAAAACGGAGCGCACAGTGTCAATCCGGCGCTCCTTGTGAGTGCGGTATGCACGTCGTGGCTGGGGAAAATAGGTGCCGTGCTGGCTGTTCTCGGCGTCGTCGCAGCTCCGATTACGAGCGGCGACACGGCATTCCGCAGCGCGCGTCTGATACTCTCCGACTTCATCCGGCTTCCTCAAAACACTATCGCCCGGCGCCTCATCCTCGCCGCTCCAATCTTCGCTATTGCGGCGGTGCTTGTATTTGTCGACTTCACAATAATTTGGCGTTACTTCGCTTGGACCAACCAAACGCTCGCCACCGTTACCCTCTGGACAATCGCCGTATGGCTGACAAAGGAGCGCCGCTACCCGTGGGTTGCGCTCGTTCCGGCGTTGTTTATGACCGTTGTCTGCTCCACTTATATATGTATCGCGCCGGAGGGCTTGCGTCTGCCGCATACCCTTTCGTATTGTCTCGGCGGAGTAATCACTTTGCTCTGCCTCGTCCTCTACGTGCGTTGGTGCCGGCGTTCGGCGCTTTCCGGACGGGGTAAAGAACCCGGCTTAACACAATAAAGCGCCGGCGGCGGCGTTATCTTTATAAACGGCGGGCATGGATCAATACCCCTCTCAACTCTTGGAAAAAGCGGTCGCCGAGCTGTCGAAACTGCCGGGCATAGGGCGCAAGACGGCGTTGCGTCTCGCTCTTTTTATGCTCCGCAAACCTGCGGAAGAGAACGACGCGCTCGCCGATGCGATTAAGGCGTTATGCCACGGCGTGGTGTATTGCCGCGTATGTCATAACATCAGCGACACGCCTGTTTGCCCTATATGCGCCGACAACAAGCGGGACAAGACAACGGTTTGCGTGGTGGAGAACGTGCAAGACGTGATGGCAATAGAGAATACGGGGCAGTACGGCGGCTTATATCATGTCCTTGGCGGGATTATATCGCCGATTGACGGGATAGGGCCCGGCGATATAGAGATCAGGTCGCTCGAAGAGCGCGTGGCGGGGGGAGAGATAAAGGAGATTATACTTGCGCTCAGCTCGACAATGGAGGGCGACACAACCAACTTTTACATCGCGCGCCGGCTTGCGCCCTACAACGTCCTTGTCAGCGTCATAGCCCGCGGCATATCCGTAGGTAACGAATTGGAGTACACCGACGAGGTTACGCTCGGGCAAGCGATAAGCAACCGCAAGCCGTTCGCTAAATAAAGGGAGACGAAAAGAATGAAACTCTCCGTACGTCTGCTCACCTGTCTCTTCTTCATACCGGTTGTTATATCGGTGTTGATTGTAGTGTGTTTCGAGTGCGGATGGTTTCTGCCCGGCGCGTTATACCTGCCCGATAATCCCCGTCCGGAGTTTGTTGTAACTGTCGTAATGGAGCTTCTGACGCTATGCGTCATCCCCGTTGCCCTGCGTCTTTTTCGCTTCAAACGCATTAAGAACGCGCTTGCCGGAAAGCCCGAATGGTTGCTCCGT
>JAJPZE010000139.1 GCA_021204565.1 Prevotella sp.
TATACGATTAATTCCATACCTTTGCAAAAACGAAATCCGTCTCTTACTAAGAGACGGATGAATTTTTTTGCGCCGAAAGAGCTCGTCTTGTGGCGAGAAAAAGCGGTTGAAAAGCTTCACGTGAACAGACGTTAATTATGTTAATACAAGGGGTAGTGTGCAATGAAATTTTAGCTTAAAAAGCGCATGATTTAAGCTCTCGTTTGACATCTCCACATATCAAAACGAATGCGAACATAGTTCGCGCCGAGTCAAACCCCCATAAATGACCCTCTCATTACTTAGTTCTTGCACGCTCATTACATAGGGTTTCATAGGGTCAAACCCCGTACTTTCAGGGTGCAAAACCCCGTGTTCTTATAAATCAACAACTTTGCTTCGATTACACATAAACACATAATGTCCTGATTTTCAATACATTCTGAAAATTGCAAAAAAATGACGCAAAACGCCCCGTCAAAGGCAATAAAAGAATTTCAAATGTTAAATTCGGGCAGTGTGCAATATATTTAGCATAAGGATAATCACGTAATACCCATATATCCTTACCCTTAGGAAAGACCCTTGTCGCCCGCCTGCGGCACTCGTTTTCGACACGGACGAGCCGGTGCGATACGTTGCGTGTCTTTTTTGCTCATACGGCTTTCGTAACCGAAAAGAATGTATTAACTTTGCCGTCTGAAAATACATTAAAAGCGCGTTAGAGCGCGTGTATGGCGCCTCTAAAACGATTTTCGCGCAAAACGGAAGAGTAATTGGCGCGCATAAAGAACAAGACAAATCGAAATACGTATGGACGAGAATCAAATCATTGATCAAGACAGAATAATCCGGGTGAACATAGAGGAGGAGATGAAGTCGAGCTATATCGACTACTCCATGTCGGTGATTGTTGCGCGGGCGTTGCCTGATGTGCGCGACGGATTTAAGCCCGTTCACCGCCGCATCCTCTACGGAATGATGGGTATAAACAACGTGAGCACGCAACCTTATAAGAAGTGCGCCCGTGTTGTCGGCGAGGTCCTGGGTAAATATCATCCTCACGGCGACAGTTCGGTTTACGGCGCATTAGTTCGTATGGCTCAGGACTGGAACATGCGCTACACCCTTGTCGACGGGCAAGGGAACTTCGGCTCGGTTGACGGCGACGGTGCGGCGGCGATGCGTTATACCGAATGCCGGCTCTCGAAGATGGGTGAACATATTATGGATGACCTGAAAAAAGACACGGTCGATATGGATCCGAACTTCGACAACACTTTGTTGGAGCCGACGGTGATGCCCACGAAAGTGCCTAACTTGCTCGTCAACGGGGGCAACGGCATAGCGGTCGGTATGGCGACAAACATCCCGACACATAATCTCGGAGAGGTGATTGACGGTTGTTGTGCATATATTGACAATCCGGATATTGATACCGCCGGGCTGATGAAATACATCCCCGCGCCGGACTTCCCCACGGGGGCTTACATCTACGGATTGCAAGGCGTACGCGACGCATACGAGACGGGACGGGGCAGGATCATAATGCGTGCAAAGGTAGAGATAGAGAGCGGCGAGACGCACGACAAGATTGTGATTACCGAGATACCTTACGGGGTGAACAAGCAACAACTGATAGAGTATATTGCGGACCTCGTGAAAGAAGGGAAAATAGAGGGTATAACGAATGCAAACGACGAGACGGGACGTCAGGGAATGCGTATTGTGATTGATGTACGCCGCGATGCGAACGCGAATATCATACTCAACAAGCTCTTCAAGATGACCGCCCTGCAAAGCTCGTTCTCGGTTAATCAGATTGCTCTTGTAAAGGGACGCCCCCACTTGCTTACGCTCAAAGAATGCGTGAAGTACTTTGTTGAGCACCGTCACGACGTAACGATACGCCGCACGAAGTTCGACAAGAAGAAAGCGGAGGAGCGCGCGCACCTCTTGGAAGCGTTGATTACTGCGTGCGACAACATAGACGAGGTCGTGCATCTCATACGCGGGAGCCGCACTCCGGCGGAGGCGGTTGAGAAGCTGAGGGCGCGTTTTGGGTTCGACGAGGTGCAAGCGAAGTATGTTGTAGATATGCGTCTGTCGCAGTTGACGAGGCTTTCGATAGATCAACTTCACAGCGAATACAATGATGTACTTGCGCATATAAAATATTTGCAGAGCATTCTCGACGACCCCGAACGGTGCAAGAAAGTGATGAAAGACGAGCTCCTCGAAGTCAAGGAGAGATATGGTGACGCGCGCCGGACAAAGATTATTCCGTCGGAACACGAGTTCAATGCCGAGGATTTTTATCCCAACAGTCCGGTTGTTATAACGGTGAGCCATCTGGGATATGTGAAGCGGACGGCTTTGAACGAATATCGCGAGCAGTCTCGCGGGGGCGTAGGGTCGAAAGCGGCGCGTCATAGGGACAACGATTTCGCGGAGTTGATATATCCGGCAACTATGCACCAGTCGCTTATGATCTTCACTAAGAAAGGGCGTTGTTACTGGTTGAAGTGTTATGAATTGCCTGAGGGGGGCAAGGATTTCAAGGGTCGCGCGATACAAAATATGCTCAATATTGATGCAGAAGATAAAGTTCAATATATTCTCCGCTTACGTCCGGGAGCGCTTGAGGATACGACCTTTATCAATAATCATTATGTCCTCTTCTCGACGAAGTGCGGTACGCTGAAGAAAACAGTCCTCGAAAAGTTCTCCCATCCCAGGGCTAACGGCGTTATCGCGATAACGTTAGACGAGGGCGACGAGCTGGTCGACGTGCGTCTGACCAATGGTAATAACGAACTCGTTATAGCCAGCCGCAACGGTTATGCGGTGCGCTTTCACGAGAATACGGTACGTTCGATGGGGCGTACTGCAACCGGCGTGCGCGGCATACGGTTGGGCAAAGACGACGACGCAGTGGTCGGGATGGTGCTCATTAACGACGCGAAGAACGAGACGATAATGGTTGTGAGCGAGAACGGATACGGGAAACGCTCGTCGTTAGACGATTACCGGACGAGTACGAACCGCGGCGGCAAAGGGCTCATCACTATGAATATTACCGACAAGACCGGCAAGTTGGTTGCAATAAAGAACGTGAACGATACGAACGACCTTATGATTATAAACAAGAGCGGAATAGCTATCCGCTTGTCGGTTGCACAGTGCAGAGTTATGGGGCGCAACACACAAGGCGTCCGCCTGATAAACTTAGCGAAGAAGAACGATATTATCGCTGCCGTTACGAAGGTGATGGGCGCTGAACAACAGGCGGATGTAGAGGAGGCAAGCCGTGCCGCATGGGCTAAGAACAACGGGGAGGCGGGCTTTGATGATGCGCGAGATGACGCCGTCGTGTCTATGCCGGAGCCGGATGCGCAGCCGGATAATGAGATGGAGAGCGATAATTCTCCGTCTAATCGCAATATCGAATTAAGCTTTACGGAGCCGGATGACGACACGCCCGACGCGGAATAATCTTATAAATAATGCATATTAATTATCAGGTATTCAAATAATGATTACTTTTGCATAACCTCGGTTGCACTCGTTGGAAAAACAAGCAAACTTGTTTTCACTCGTTTGCACGAGCTTTGCGCGAAACTATTGTTACAACCTATAAAAACGACCGATAAAATGAAGAAATTATTAGTTTTGGCGCTCGTGGCGATATGCTCCGCAGCCGCCTTTGCACAGAATCCCGACGCGCTCAAGCAGATAAAGAAAGCTAAGAGTGCCGGCGAGGCGAAAGCCGTTATCGAAGCTAACGAAGGAACGATGAGCGCCGCCGAGAATGCACAAGCATACAACAAGCTGACCGACCTCTATATGAGCGAGGTAACGAATGCTCAGGCTTTGTTGCAAGCGAATGAACTTGCGAAACAGATGGGTCAGGAGCCGAAGGAGACGGTAGATATGGAAGCGTTTTACGGCAGCTTGCAAGGTGCGCTGGAAGCCGCGCTTGCATGCGACAAGTATGACATGCAGCCGAACGACAAGGACAAGGTCGCTCCGAAATTCCGCAAGCCGAACGGCGACCGCCTTTACGGTCTGCGTCTTTATCTGATTAATGGTGCTCAAGACGCTTTGGATAAGGAAGACGACGCAACGGCTTGCGCTTATTACACCCTATACGTTGAAACGGGCAAAGCGGATCTATTCTCCGACCAGGCATCAGCGGCGCAGAAAGCGTCTGAGGACGGCATCGCCGATATGTACATAGGGCAAGTTGCCTTTGCCGCAGCCCGTCTCCAATACAATGCGGGCAATATCGACGCGGCACTGAAACTGACCGATGTGATGATTGAAGACCCGAAACAGACGGAGGACGGTTTGGATTTAAAGACCTATTTCCTTGAGAAACAGCTCTCTACGAAGGACGATTCGTTGCGGTGTTTGGATACGTATAAGGAGTTGTACGCCCAGTACCCGACGAGCGAAAGCGTATTTTCGCATTTGGCAACGATGTACGGAAATCTCGGAATGATTGAGGAGCAAAATGCCGCTGTAGACCAATTTTTGCAGTCAAACCCCACAAACTTCACTGCGTGGGCACTGAAAGGACAGATTGAGATGAACGATCAGAACTACGATGCGGCGCTGACCGACCTGATGAAAGCTCTCTCTTGCGAAGAGGAGGAGACGAGTCGGATTGCGCTTGTGAACACGTATGTCGGATATTGTTACAGTCAGATAGCGACGCAGAAAGAGGAATACGAGCAACAGGTTGATGCGTTGAGGGCGGCTGTCCCCTATTTGGAGAAAGCACGGGAGCTGGATCCCGACCGCCGTTATAATTGGGCATATTATCTCTACAACTGTTATTATCACATCAAAGGCGAAGCCGATCCCGCAACGGAAGAGTTGCGCAACATGCTCGGTTTATAATAGTATTGCAGTATACAGAAGGCGTGTCAAGGCGCGTGTAGGCGGTGTGCACATCTACGCCCGCACGCATTTTGACACACCTTTTTATTTATGAATACCGGACAATGGAGCACTATTCCGACGAGCAATTAGCGCATATTCTCGATACTCCGCTTTTCCGTATGATTGGCTCTGCGGCGGACACGATAGGTGTGGATTGTTATGTTGTGGGCGGTTATGTGCGGGATTTGTTCTTGCGCCGGGAGTCGAACGACATTGATGTAGTTGTTGTCGGGAGCGGGATTGACGTGGCTCGTGAGTTTCAGAAGCGTCTCGGGCGAGCAGCACATTTGTCTGTTTTCCGTAGCTTCGGCACGGCTCAAGTGAAATATCGGGATGTTGAGGTTGAGTTCGTAGGCGCTCGAAAGGAGAGTTATAGCCGCGAATCTCGGAAACCGATTGTCGAGAACGGCACCCTTGAGGACGATCAGAACCGCCGCGACTTCACTATTAACGCCCTCGCCATATGCCTTAATACCGACCGCTTCGGAATGCTCGTCGACCCATTCGACGGACTTTACGACATGGAGGACGGCATCATCCGCACCCCTCTCGACGCGGATATAACCTTTACGGACGACCCTTTACGTATGCTTCGTTGTGTCCGGTTCGCCGCCCAGCTTAACTTTTTCATTGCTGACGAAACCTTTGCCGCGTTAGAACGGAACAAGGCGCGGATATCCATTATCAGCGGCGAACGCATATCGGAGGAACTGAACAAGATACTCCTTTCCCCCGTCCCGAGCAAGGGCTTTGTAGATTTACATCGTTGCGGACTGCTTGCGCTGATACTGCCGGAGCTGTCCGCGCTCGACTGCGTGGAGACCAGGGGCGGGCGCGCGCACAAAAACAACTTCTTTCATACGCTTGAGGTGGTGGATAATATTGCCCGTAATGCTGATAACGGGCTGTGGCTTCGTTGGGCGGGTCTGCTCCACGACATCGGCAAACCACGAACAAAACGTTGGGAAGACGGCACGGGCTGGGTCTTTCACAACCATAATCACGTAGGGGCAAAGATGGTCAGGCAGTTATTCAAACGCCTAAGGTTACCTCTCGACAGTAAGATGCGTTATG
>JAJPZE010000069.1 GCA_021204565.1 Prevotella sp.
CCAATATACTTGTCTTTTTGCTTACGCGGCAAGAAGATAAGATAGATCGGGATACATACGAATTGTTATTTGATTATTCAAATGCCCTCTATACCAGCCCCGTTTGCGTTCACGAGTTCGTATACAACCGGCAAAGGGGAAGAATAAAAACGGGTAGGGATTGGAAAGATACGGTCAGCGTGGTGCAACGCCTTGAAGAGTTCGGCATCATAATCCTTCCCCTCACCGCCAAACATCTCGAAGAGGAGGAGCGCTTGCCGTTCTTAGACGACAGATGCGACCCCAACGACCGCCTGATTATCGCGCAAGCAATATCCGACCACGCCGTGCTTGTCTCCACCGACCACGAGTTCCCCAACTATGTTCAGTTCGGGCTCAAACTGCACCAAAACCATAAATAAACACACCGATAATCCTCTCCCCGCGCTGAAGCGCGGAGCTGCGCATAGTACAACGTCTCCGACGCTTTAAGATTAGTACGACTAAGACAAACACATTATCCAACAAGTGCGTCGAGGGGGGAGCGGAGTATTTGTCCGAGTGTGTATCCCTCTTCCCGCGCGGCGAGTTGGAGATACCCGGCAAAGTAACGGGCGATGCTCCCGACGCAATGTACGGGCAAGTCGGGGCGGCGGTACGGGCGGATATTAAGGGCAAAGAACGCCCGGAAATTATCAATTATAATTTGGTTTACGCTTTGTTCGCCGGCGACGGAAGCTATGAACGGGGCGAGCGAGGCGAGGAATTTGTTCGGTTCTGCGCTACGATACACGCGGCTGATAACATCGCTTTCGGAGAGGCGGAGCGTAGCGAAGAATTGTTCGCTTATCCGTTCGGGCAGTCTGCCTTTTAACAAGGCGTTGAGGAAGAGTTTGCCCAACGCCGCGCCTGAGCCCTCGTCGCCGAGTATGTAACCTAAGGGCGGAGTGTGTCGGACGATATTTGTTCCGTCGAACAAGCAGGAGTTTGAGCCGGTGCCGAGTATGGCGACGATGCACTCCTCCCCTTTCGCCACCGCCCGGCAAGCGCCTGTCAAGTCGCTGTCGACGGTGATTGCCTTAGCTTCGGGGATAAGGTCGGAGAGTATTCGCCGCACTTCCGGGCACATCTCCGGCGTACATCCCGCGCCGTAAAACTCAATCGCGTCAATATCGAAAGTGTTTATTAAGGGCAATAATTCGCCGGCGATAACGCTCTTAAACCGCGCCGAACCCGCTACGAGAGGGTTGAGACCGGCGGTTGCGAAGCGGCGTCGAAGCCCGCTTTCGCTGAGGATTATCCAGTCCGTTTTGGTACTTCCGCTGTCGGCAATAAGGCGCATAATGTTACGAGAAAGATAAGTGTTCTAATTGTTTGCGCAACTCGCCGGCGCGGCTGATGCGTACCGCAAGGCGGACAGTACAAGTGTTGTCGTAGGTTTGGGAGAGGATTCGCGCTCCGCTGTCGCGCACGGCTTTCATCACGCGGTCGAGGGTCGTATAGGCAAAGGAGTAATCTATGATTGTCTCTACGTATCGCTCCTCGGTCGTTGCGTGTCGTATCGCGTCCGCCGCCGCCTCACGATACGCAGCGATTAACCCGCTTGTGCCGAGATTGATACCGCCGTAATAACGCACGACGAACACGGCTGTGTCGGTCAGATTGTTGCTTACGAGTTGCCCGTGAATGGGCTTTCCGGCGGTCGAGGACGGCTCTCCGTCGTCGTTAAACCGATACTCCGCGCCGTCGGGAGCGAGGCGGTAAGCCCAGCAGATGTGGCGTGCGTCGTGATATTTGCGGCGATAAGCGTCGAGCAGAACCTTCACTTCTTCCGCCGTTTCGACGTGGTGCGCAAAGGCATAGAAGCGGCTCCGCTTATCGGAAAAGCAGCCTTCCGAGGGGGCGGTAACGGTCGTATAGGTGTCGGTCATGCCTTGCCGCGCAAAATAAAAAGAGCGCTCCCGAGACGCGGCGAAACGGGTTCGGGAGCGCTGATACGTTTAGTCAAGCGAATGAATAACCAAGCCGGAGCGGAGCTTCGGCTCAAACCAAGTCGCCTTCGGGGGCATAATCTTCCCGCTGTCGGCTATGTCCATGATTTGCTTCATCGAAACGGGGAAGAGGGCTAAGGCTGCCCGCATCTCGCCGTTATCCACTCTCCTCTTCAGCTCGCCCAAACCTCTGAGCCCGCCAACGAAGTCGATACGTTGCGAAGAACGTAAGTCGCCGAGGCAGAGGATGTCCTGCAAGATGAGGCGCGAGGAGATGTCGACGTCGAGCACACCTATCGGATCGCTGTCGTCGTACGTACCCGGCAGGGCGGTCAAACGGAACCAATGCCCGTCGAGATATAACGAGAACTCGTGCAGGCGCGCGGGTTTGTAAATCTCCGTGCCCATGTCCTCTATGTCGAAATTCTCCTTTATGCGGGCGAGGAACTCCTGAGAAGTCAGCCCGTTAAGGTCTTTCAGGACGCGGTTATAATCGAGTACTGTCAGCTGGCTTGCCTGGAAACAAACAGCCATAAAATAGTTATACTCCTCGTTGCCCTTATGAGCGGGGTTCCGGTTCGCCCGCTCCGCCCCGACAAGAGCTGCCGCCGCGCTGCGGTGATGCCCGTCTGCGATATAGAGCGCGGGCATCTTTGCGAACTCGGCAGTTATGGTCGCGATGTCCCGTTCGTCGCTTATGATCCAGAGCTGATGGCGGAAACCGTCAATCGGAGCTATGAAATCATACTCCGGCACGCCCGCCGCATAACGCTTAATCAGTGCGTCAAGCACGTCATTATCAGGGTACGCGAAGAACACCGGCTCGATATTGGCGTTGGTTATACGGACGTGCTTCATACGGTCTTCCTCTTTGTCGCGGCGCGTGAGCTCGAGTTTCTTTATCAAGCCGGAGGTGTAATCGCCGGAGTAAGCCCCCACCACGAGCCCGTATTGCGTCTTCTCCCCCATCGTCTGGGCATAGATATAATACATCTCTTTCGGGTCTTTGACGAGCCATCCGTTCTGTTGGAAGCGGGCGAAATTCTCTTTCGCGCGTTCGTAGACACGCGGGTCGTACTCGCTCGTGCCCGGCTCGAAGTCGATCTCCGGTTTGATTATATGATAAAGGGACATCTCGTTCGAGCCCGCTTCGGCACGCGCCTCGTCGGAGTCAAGCACGTCGTACGGGCGCGACTCCACACGCTCCACAAGCTCTTTCGGGGGACGTATGCCCCGGAATGGTTTAATCTTAGCCATAGGTAAACTTATTGTAAAGGTTAGCCGTATCGGCGGGTTTTAATTCACTTTATACTTGGTGTCGCCCGTTGCGAAGAAAGCGTTTATCTGCTTTGCGGCGGCTATCCCGGCGTTGCTGTTCGCCTCTGCCGTCTGCGCCCCCATCTTCTTCGGCGTGGAGAAATATCTGCCCTCGAAGGCTTTGAACCGGTCATTGGCGTCGGGCATAATATCCGTGATGTACTTCAAATCCGCCCTTTCGCCGAGCAGTTTAAGCAGTCCCGCCTCGTCAATCACTTCCTTACGCGCCGTGTTGATTAAGATTGCGCCTTTCTTCATCTTCGAACACAAATCGTAGTTGATGCTCCCGCGCGTCTCTGCTGTGGCGGGGATATGGAGCGAAACAATATCGCACGCTTCGAACAACTCCTGCTGCGACTTCGCCGCCGTTACGCCCGCCGCCTCTATGACCTCAGCCGGGCAATAAGCATCGTATGCCAGAATATCCATGCCGAAGCCTTTCGCGATACGCGCCACGTTACGTCCGACATTGCCGAAGGCGAGGATACCGAGCTTCTTTCCTTTGAGCTCGGTGCCCGCTTTCCCGTTGAAGAAGTTGCGTACGGCAAAGACAAGCAAGCCGAGAACCAACTCCGCCACGGCGTTGGAGTTTTGTCCCGGCGTGTTTTCCGCCACAACATTGTGCGCCGTAGCGGCGCCGAGGTCGATGTTGTCGTAACCCGCTCCGGCGCGTACAACTATCTTAAGGTTCTTTGCAGCGTCTAAGACGGCGGCGTCGACCTTATCCGAACGGATAATCAAAGCGTCGGCGTCAGCCACCGCTTCCAGCAGTTGTGCCTTGTCCGTGTACTTCTCCAACAGGGCAAGAGTATGCCCCGCGCCCTCCGTCTCCTTGCGTATGCCCTCGACCGCACTTGCGGCAAAGGGCTTCTCCGTTGCGATTAAAACTTTCATATTTTCGAGTATAAGTATATATAAATGATGTGTAAACGGAGACAATACGTCATCAGCCGGCGTATTGTCTCTATTGTTCCGATGTATATGACGCGGGGTTTAGTGCGCCGCCTCAAACTCTTTCATACACTCTACGAGCGCCTTACAGCCCTCTATCGACTGCGCGTTGTAACACGACGCGCGGAACCCGCCGACACTGCGGTGTCCCTTTATGCCGACCATACCCTTGGACGTGGCGAACTGCAAGAACTCGTCCTGCAAATCGGCATATTCGGGTTTGCAAACGAACGTGATGTTCATACGCGAGCGGCTGTCCGCTTCTGCCGTGCCGACGAAGAGACGGTTGCGGTCTATCTCGTCGTATACAATACGCGAGCGCTCTATTGCAAGCTGCTCCATCGCCTTTATTCCCCCGTGCGCCTTCACGTATCTGAGGTTCATCAATGCGGAATAAATCGGAACGACCGGCGGAGTGTTGAACATCGAGCCCTTCTTTATATGCGTCCGGTAGTCGAGCATTGTCGGGATATGGCGGCTTACTTTGCCGAGCGTATCCTCCTTTATAATCACCACCGTAACGCCCGCCATAGCGAGGTTCTTCTGCGCTCCGGCGTAGATACAAGCATACTTGCTCACGTCAACTGGACGGGAGATGAAGTCCGACGACATATCGGCAATCATCTGTACGGGCGAGTCGGGGTCGGCAAGGAGTTCCGTGCCGTAGATAGTGTTGTTGGTCGTGATATGAAAATAATCCGCGTCGGCGGGGATGGAGTAGTCGCGCGGGATGTAAGTAAAGTTACGGTCTTTCGACGACGCAACCTCAACCACTTCGCCGAAGCCTTGCGCTTCTTTCAGCGCCTTGGATGCCCACGTGCCGGTGTTGAGGTACGCGGCTTTCGTCTCCAAGTAGTTATACGGCACCATACAGAACTCCAAGCTGGCGCCGCCGCCGAGGAACAATACGGAGTATCCTTCGGGCACGTCGAGCAACTCCTTAAGCAGAGCCATCGCTTCGTCGACTACCGGTTGGAAGTCTTTAGCGCGGTGGCTGATCTCCATTAATGACAATCCCGAGCCGTTGAAGTCGAGACAAGCTTGCGCCGTTTGCTCTATCACTTCGCGCGGAAGGATAGACGGACCGGCATTAAAATTATACTTTTTCATAGGCTTAAAAATGTGTTAGGTTTGTTGTCAATTCAGTTTATGTATAAGTGATTAATTCGTTTCGCCAAGCAGACGCTCCATCTCTTCGAACTCGTCGCCCATGTTCAGGTTGTAATAAATATCGTAGAGCGGCGCGCCCCAACGGTCGATAGCGCCGGGCTCGAGGCGGCGGAACATCTCGAAATAAGGCAGAGCGCGTTTGTACCAATCGTCAATCGTACGCCGCTCCTCGTTCGTTTTCGTCTTCTTGGCGCTAAGCTCAAGGATCCGGTTATAATATGCCAGACCGGCGTTGATATACGTAAGCGACCGGTTTGCGTCTATATCTATTATGCTGTCGCATAGGGAAACGCACTCCTCGTAACGCCGTTCGCGGAGCAGTGCGGAGCTCTTCGACAGGAGCGCGGCAATATTCTCCGGGTCGCGTTTCAGCACTGTCTCGGCTATCCGGAGCACATCTGCATAACGGTCCTGACGGCTGTAATACATCGCGAGATATTTGAAAAAATAGGGGCTGTCGGGGTATCGCTCGAAGCCGGTAACCAGCGTTTGGAGGTATGCAGCGGTTTCGGCGCGGATGAGGCCCGCCTGGGCAACGTATTGCAAAACGT
>JAJPZE010000152.1 GCA_021204565.1 Prevotella sp.
ACCTTATCCTTACGCCCCACCCCGCAGAGTTCGACCGCTTATATGGAGAACAAGCAAAAGGCAGCTACGACCGTCTGGCAAAGGCAATGAATATGGCGGTGAAGATGCATGCACACATCATATTGAAAGGGCATTACACAGCTGTTTGTTGCCCCGACGGCGAGGTGTACATCAACTCTACCGGCAACGCGGGTATGGCGACAGCAGGGGCGGGCGACGTCCTGACAGGCATACTTGCGGGCTTGCTTGCACGGGGATACAACCGCACTGAGGCTTGCATGTTGGGCGTGTATATTCACGGATTAGCAGGAGACATCGCGAGAGATGTACTTGGAGAAGAGAGCCTTGTAGCCGGCGACATAATCAAATACCTGCCCGAAGCGTTCAAACGTCTTTATTCAGCCGATAATAACAACAACGAATAACATATAAAAACTTATGAGACGACTCATTATATCCCTCCTCCTGACGTTCCCTTTCGCCGCCCTTATGGCGCAAAACGAGGAGTTGAGCTATTTTTTGCCCAAGACGGAGTTGCGCTTCCAAGTGCTTATTGAGAGGACGGAGTACACTCCGGGCGAGTTCGCAAAATATTCCGAGCGCTTGTTGAGGAAAACGGCAAGCGAACAGAAACAGACGACATACCGCGTCGCAGGGGTGAGTATGTACACTACGGCAATACCCGACTCGGCGAAATACTTCGCCGTTCCCCTCGATAAAAAACACACCATATTCACCGTCGAACGAGCTTCCAACGGCATCCTTATGGCGTTGAACGCCAAGAGAAAAGAGGTTCAGGAGCCCGAAAAGTTCGTGCCCTCAAAGCAACAGCTCCCCGTTAACCCGCACGATTATATGAGCGAAGAGATTCTCTCCGCAGGTTCAACGGCGAAAATGGCGGAGTTAACTGCAAGGGAAATTTACGATATACGCTCCTCGCGCAACGATCTTAACCGGGGCGAAGCGGAGTATATGCCTAACGACGGGCAACAGTTGCGCATCATGCTCGCCAATCTTGACAAGCAGGAGAGCGTCTTGACGCAGATGTTTCAAGGGGTAACGACGCGCGACACCACACAGTACGAGCTTGTGTACGTGCCCGATAAGGGAGAGGAAAAGGCGGTTTTGTTCCGGCTGTCGAAGTACTTGGGGCTTGTAGATAATGACGATATGTCGGGTGTGCCCTATTATATAACCGTAGAGGATTTGCAGATTATACCCCGACTGAAAACCGATGCCGACGGCGAGAAAAACGTTAAAGGAGACGTCGGGATAACGGTTAATATGCCCGGAAAGATACGCATTACGCTAACCGAAGGCACGAAGCAAATTGCACAATTCGAAACTTACGCAGCGCAATACGGCACTCTTGAATCCCTCTCCTCTACGCTTTTCAGCAAGAAACAAACATCTCACGTGCAACTCAACCCAGTCAACGGCAACGTAGAGAGCATACAAACAGAGCCTGTTGACTGACGCTACGGCATAGTTGCTTAACCGGGGATAAAGGCGGTGTATATTTGTCTCTTTCCGGCGTTTGACCTACCTTTGCCGGCGATTGACGACACAAAAGAAACAGATGAAGAACAGCTTATATATACTTATAATTATTGTCCTGACCCTCTTCGGGTGCGTTTCGCATTATCAAATTACCGGCATAACGCGTTCGCGAATACTTATCGACTCCGTTTTCGACCGGCATCCTGACCCGGCAGCGGCGTTGTTTATGGAGCCGTATAAGCACGAAGTTGACAGCATAATGAGCCCTGTCGTCGGGCGTGCGGCCCGTTATATGTGGGCGGAGAAACCGGAAAGCAACCTCTCGAACCTGCTGAGCGATATCCTTGTTTGGGCGGGTACGGCGTACGGGGAAACACCTTCTTTCGCCGTTTACAATATGGGGGGCATACGTGCGGCGTTGCCCGCGGGCGACATAACCTATGGAGACGTGCTCGAGGTTGCCCCGTTCGACAACAAGATTTGTTTCCTTTCGCTCTCGGGGAACAAAGTAACGGAACTCTTTCAGCAGATTGCACGCACGCACGGAGAAGGCGTTTCGCACGGCGTACGGCTCGTTATAACGCCTGACGGGGATCTCCTCTCGGCAAATCTTAACGGTGAAGAGATTGAGCCGGACAGCACTTATCGCGTAGCTACAATCGACTTCGTGGCGCAGGGGAACGATAATTTGACAGCCTTTAAGGACAAAACCGACTTCAATGCACCGCAAGATACGCTTAACAACGTGCGCTTCGTTATAATGGATTACTTCCGCTCGGCCGCCGCACGAGGCGAGGACGTAGACACGCAAACAGAAGGGCGCATTACGGTTAAGAGTATCAATAACTGAATTGCACATTACACATATATATGATTATGCAACGGATTTTACTCCTCTTTATCTCGCTTCTGACGCTGACCGGCATTTCGGCAAAGGGCGGTAAAGAACTCGTTATACTCCACACCAACGACACTCACAGCTGTATTTACCCCCTGAGCGAAAACCTCGCAGATACGCTCCTTGCCGGCAGGGGAGGCTTTCTCCGACGGCTGGATATGATAAAAGAGGAGCGGCAAACCACGCCTGATCTGCTCCTTATCGATAGCGGCGATTTCTCTCAAGGTTCGCCCTATTACACCCTTTTCGCCGGTGATGTAGAGGCTGAACTGATGAATATGATGGGTTACGACGCGGGGACAATCGGCAATCATGAGTTTGATTTCGGACTCGAAAATATGGCGCGTGTGTTTCGTAAGTTGTCGTTCCCGATCGTTTGCGCTAATTACGACTTCACCGGAACCGTCGTCGAGGGATTAGTCAAACCCTACACCACGCTCAAGCGAAACGGGGTGAAGATTGGCTTGTTCGGGCTTTCGCCGGAGCTTGAAGGGCTTGTCGCAAACGATAATTACGCGGGCGTGAGGTATCTCGACCCCGTGAAATGCGCCAACGAAACGGCGAGCATACTGCGCGAAAAGGAGAAGTGCGATGTCGTGATTTGTATATCGCACATGGGTTGGAACACCGACCCGAATTACATCGGAGACAACCAAATAATCCCCCAAACGCACGGTATTGACATCTTCCTCGGGGGACATTCGCATACGTATCTGGAGAAATTAGAGTATATAAACGACGCGGACAACCACCCCGTCGCCATAGATCAGAACGGCAAACACGCCATTTACGTCGGCAAATTAGTAATCGATTTGGAGAAAAAATAACCGGTCTCCAATGCGCATACTCCGATACGGTGTATGCTTAAAGGGGATGTGTCCGTTTGATTATCCTCCCCCCAAACGCAACCGCATCACAGCTTTCCTTGCGCTCGGAATAAGGTAGTGCAAGCGGATTTCTCCCGAATTGTATGCGTGCGGACACTACATTTCCGCACTCCGCCAGCTGTTAAAAGACTTCTTGTGAACGGATGTTAATTAACTTAACGGCAGGGGTAGTGTGCAATGAAATTTCAGCTCAAAAAGCGCGTAAATTCAGGGCGCGTTTGACATCTCCATATATCAAAACGAGTACGGGTTTGGTTTGCGTGAAGCAAAACCCCCATAAATGACCCTCTCATTACTTAGTTTATGCCCCCTCATTATATAGGGTTTCGCGGGTCAAAACCCCGTGTTCATGCAGGGCAAAACCCCGTGTTCACGCAAGTCTTCAACTATACTCCGATCATGCATAAATACATAACTTGTTGATTTTCAACTATATCTGAAAATCGCGAAAAATGACGCAAAACTGCCCGTTGCCGGCAATAAAAGAATCTCAAATGTTAAATTCGGGCAGTGTGCAATTTTATTACCGGTGCCGTTAATTAGATAATGTCGGCTGCAGTCGGCAAAGCTCAAACAAGTTTGGCTTTGCACTCGTTTGCACGCCATTTCATATATCGCAATTAAATCTGCCCTCGGTACAGCTTTAACGTCGGATTTGTTTCCCGCTTCGTGTGTACGTCTTTCGTGCGGTTTTACAGGATGATGACAGATGCTGTTGTTGCCGGCGGCATGCATAGCCGACCGGAGCTTAAAGTTTATGCCTTATCCCGACAATGTGCCGGGTCGGTGGTGGATAACCCTTTTTATATTCTTTAATATCGCCGCCGTTTCTTTATTCTTGCTTTTTGTTTACTTTCGCACAAATATTCGCGGTATGCGTTTTAAGTGGAGGCAAAAGGAGATAAGCGAAGAGGCGGAGCGCACGGCAAGAGAGCTTGTCGTTAAGCTCGGGGTCAGCCTTATCTTTGCCCGTCTTCTTGTCTCGCGCGGCATAACGACGGAGAGCGCGGCAAAACGTTTCTTCCGCCCCCAGTTAGCCGACCTTACCGACCCGTTCCTTATGAAGGATATGGACATCGCGGTGGATCGTCTCAACGACGCGATAGGGAGAAAGGAGCGCATATTGGTATATGGCGATTATGATGTTGACGGTTGCACGGCAGTCGCGTTGGTGTATCGCTTTCTCCGGCAATTTTATTCCAACATCGAATATTATATACCCAACCGCTACGACGAAGGGTACGGCGTAAGCCGCAAGGGCGTGGATTATGCGCACGAGCACGGTGTGAAATTGATAATCATCCTCGACTGCGGGATAAAGGCGAATGACGAAGTGGCTTACGCGAAAGAGTTGGGCATCGACTTCATTGTTTGTGATCATCACGTGCCCGACGAGACGATGCCGTGCGCCGCGGCAATCCTCAATCCGAAGCGCTCCGACGACCCTTATCCTTTCAAACATTTGTGCGGTTGCGGCGTAGGGTTTAAGTTCATGCAGGCGTTCTCGCGTAACAACAATATTCCTTATTCCCGTCTCGTGCCTTTCCTCGACTTATGCGCGGTAAGTATCGCGAGCGATATCGTGCCCGTCGTAGGGGAGAACCGTATCCTTGCATTTCACGGTTTAAGGCAGATAAATCAGAACCCGACGACGGGGTTGAAAGCAATTATCGACGTATGCGGGCTACAAGGACGGAACATCTCAATGTCGGATATAGTGTTCAAAATCGGTCCCCGCATAAATGCATCGGGGCGTGTCGAGAACGGCAGCATGAGTGTCGACCTGCTTGTCGAGCGCAACTACGAGGCGGCGTTAGACAAGGCGAAGCAGATTAACGAATACAACGAACAGCGCAAGGACTTAGACAAACAGATGACCGAAGAGGCGAACAAGATTGTCTCGCGTCTCGAGTCGCAACGTCATCAGACATCTATCGTGCTCTACGACGAGGGTTGGAAAAAGGGCGTTATAGGTATTGTCGCGTCGCGTCTGACGGAGATATATTACCGCCCGACGGTTGTTATCAGCCGGGACGGCGACCTCGCGACGGGGTCGGCGCGAAGCGTTACCGGGTTCGACATCTACTCCGCAGTGAAGAGCTGCCGGGATTTACTCATCAACTTCGGGGGGCATAATTATGCGTCGGGCTTTACTATGCGTTGGGCTGACGTGCCCGTATTCCGCCGCCGTTTTCAGGAATACGTGGAGACGAACATCCTCCAACTTCAGACCGAGCCGGTGTTGGATATCGATTGCGAGATTGACTTCAAGGACATCAACCGCAAACTGCTTAACGAGCTCAAACGCCTTGCACCGTTCGGAGCATCCAATCCCAAACCGCGCTTCTGCACCCATCACGTTTACGATTACGGTACCAGTAAGGTTGTCGGACGCGGGCAGGAGCATATCAAACTCGAATTGGTAGACTCGAAGTCGAGCACGGTTGTCGGCGGTATGGCGTTCGGACAGAGTGCGGCGGTGAAGTATATAAAGTCGAAACGGGCGTTCGGCATAGCTTACACCATTGAGGAGAATGCGTATAAACACGACGCCATCTTGCTCCAAATAGAGGATATCCGCCCCGAGGACGACGCTTTCGCATAGTCCGGTCGTTATGGATTACCGGGAGATTTTACAATATTATTGGGGGTATAACGACTTCCG
>JAJPZE010000102.1 GCA_021204565.1 Prevotella sp.
ACAATGAATACTGCCCCCTTGGCGGATGATTACCGACGCATCAACAGGTATGATTTCCCGGTCGGGGAACGCACTTCCGATTGTCCGGCACGCGTAGTCGTCGAGGTCTTTTTGTCCGTAGACGGGGACGATGACCGCTCCGTTAATCACGAGAAAGTTGGCGTAAGTTGCGGGCAGACGTGCCCCGTCATAACACATGGGGCGGGGCATGGGGAGCGGAATTAATACGTATGGCTCGCCGTCAGGGTTGCGTAATGCTTGCAACTCCTCTTCCAAAGCTTTGAAATCGGCGTACTGCGGGTCGGTCTTGTCGGTACATTGCACGTATAACAGTATATTGCCGGGGCAGACGCGCACTATCGTATCGATATGCCCGTCGGTATCGTCGCCGATGAGGCGACCGTGGTTAAGCCAAACTATTCTCTGTGCGCAGAGGCGGCGTTTGAGCTGTTCCTCAATTTCCGCTCGCGACATCCCGGCGTTTCTGTGCGGAGCAAGCAGACACTGCGAGGTTGTAAATATTGTGCCGCGTCCGTCGCTTTCGATGCTTCCGCCCTCAAGTATGAAGTCGTCATTGTCTGCATACCGCCCCTTTATAATGCCCTTTTCGCAGAGCAGGCGCGTAACCCGGTTGTCGTCTCCGGCGGGGTACTTCTCTCCCCAACCGTTGAAACGGAAGTCGAGAATAACCTTTTCCGATGTCTCCCGAAAGAGGAGCGTGACGGGTCCGTAGTCCCTCGCCCACGTGTCGTTTAGCGGCACACTAACGGTTTTAACGCGCTTCATCCGACCCGCGGGCAACTCTCTTTCAATTTTCCGGCGGGCATCATCCCCGTCGCGGGCAATGAGAACAACATCTTCAAAGCGCGTTATCGCCTCAATCAGAGTAATCACCGTCCGCCTTATTTCCGCCAAATAAGGTTTCCAGTCGGTATGTTCGTCGGGCCAAGCAAGCAGAACAAAGCATTGCTCACGCCACTCGGCGGGCAGGTAAAATTGAGAGCCGGACATACTAAACATTATCTTTTGCGCAAAAGTAGATGATTTTTCGCTTTAACGGAAATATTGTTATACATTTGCAGAGGTGACAAACAAATTCTTTGTCTCTTCTGTTTTATGATTGAATTAAAGGATGTAACGGCGGGCTTTAAGGACGGCGGAGCGGGGCTTAAAGACTGCTCCATGCTGTTCCGCGACGGCGAATTGCGGCGTTTCAATCTATCTGCAGGAGAGTTGATTATCAATGTCATACTCGGCTTCTGCCCGGTTGAAAAAGGGTATGTATGTTTCGACGGGATGCCTCTTGACCGACGTAGCGTCGGCTTTCTGCGCAAGTTAATCGCGTATATACCTACGCCGGAGGGTTTCGAAGAGACGGAAGAGCCGGCGCATAAACAGTTAAAAATGATCGCCGCAGCTATTAAATCCGATGCCAATATATTGCTCGCCGTCGACCCGTTCTCGCGCTTATCCGGCGAGCAAACGGCTCAGACGGCAGCCGCGTTGAAGGAGAAAGCCGCTTCGGGAGCGGTCGTTATCGTCGCTACAGATAGGGAAGACGTGTTTTAAGAAGACAGAAGTATGAAGATTAGAATATCTAAAAGGATGGTGTTGCCTCTGCTCTACGGCGTTCTTGCCGGGTGGGTCGTCGCAGGCGCGATAACGGTTTGGGCTCTCTTAGTGTTCGGCTTTTTGCCGGCTATAACGGCGGTCGTGTCGGTCTCGGCATTGCTTCTTATTGCCCTCTTTCCCGCCTTACGTCGCTCGGCAGTGGTCTATTCGAAAGCATTGAAATATCATAGGGCGGAGTATCTCTACGACTTGGGCAACGGCGTAGAGGCGTCCATAGCGGTCAATACTTACGAAAAGAAAGCCCGGCGGGCGGTCTCCGCCTGGCTCCAACGCAAACTCCTGCGCAGCTCGTTCGGCGCGCTGCCCGTCGCATCCTTCGCGTTATTATTAGCCGGGACGGATTGGATCATGGCGTTCGAGACAATTATATTAATCGCCTTAATGGTGCTCCTCGCCGTCGCTATCGGGCTCTTCACAATGCTCCGCGTTGCCAGACGATATTGTTACGACAAGTTCGGCAACATCCGCAACATCCGCAACATTTGATACGCCCCCGTTCTTATCCCTCATAGGCGTACCGGCTAACCATTTTTGTCTCGGCATGCTATGTGGCGGCGCGGCGTGTCAAAGTGTAAGATGTATTGAAAAATAATTGGATTTTTCTTTGTCGTTACACGCAAAACGATATACTTTTGCGCCACATTTAATAACAATTTGTAAACCTAAACAAGCTATGAACGTTAGTGAAATTATGCGCCAGGTAGAGACGAAACATCCCGGAGAACCGGAGTTTCATCAGGCGGTGCGTGAGGTTCTTGTGTCAATTGAGGAGGTGTATAACCGCCATCCTGAGTTTGAACGGGCAAAGATTATCGAGCGTATGGTAGAGCCGGAACGGGTTATTATGTTCCGTGTTCCTTGGGTTGACGACCACGGCGAGGTGCAAGTGAACATCGGATACCGTGTTCAGTTTAACTCCGCGATTGGACCTTACAAGGGCGGATTGCGCTTCCATGCGTCGGTTAATCTTAGCATTTTGAAGTTCTTGGGCTTTGAGCAGATGTTTAAGAATGCTCTTACGACGCTCCCTATGGGGGGCAGCAAGGGCGGTTCCGACTTCTCTCCGCGCGGCAAGAGTGATGCGGAGATAATGCGTTTCTGCCAGGCATTTATGGCTGAGTTATACCGTTACGTTGGTCCGGATGAGGATGTTCCGGCAGGCGATATCGGCGTCGGTACGCGCGAGATTGGTTATTTGTTCGGCATGTACAAGAAGCTGACGCACCAGTTCAACGGCATGATTACCGGCAAGGGAATGGAGTGGGGCGGCTCGCGTGTTCGTCCCGAGGCGACCGGCTACGGCGCTCTCTATTTTGTCAACCAAATGTTGGAGACGCACGGAATTGACATTAAGGGCAAGACGATTGCCGTCAGCGGCTTCGGCAACGTCGCCTGGGGCGCGATTAAGAAGGCAACCGAGCTTGGCGGCAAGGTTGTTACGATAAGCGGTCCCGACGGATATATCTACGACCCGACCGGCGTATCAGGCGAGAAGATTGATTATCTGCTTGAGCTTCGCGAGAGCGGCAACGACGTGTGTGCGCCGTATGCTGATGTTTATCCCGAAGCAACATTCTTCGCCGGCAAGCGTCCTTGGGAGCAGAAGGTTGACATCGCGCTCACTTGCGCCACACAGAACGAGCTCAACGGCGAGGATGCTGACAAGTTGCTTGCCAACAAGACGTTGTGCATAGGCGAAGTAAGTAATATGGGTTGCACGGCGGAGGCTGTCGACAAGTTCATTGCGGCTAAGGCGCTGTTTGCTCCGGGCAAGGCTGTTAATGCGGGCGGAGTAGCTACTTCGGGCTTGGAGATGACGCAGAACTCGGAGCGCTTGAGCTGGAGCAGCGAAGAGGTAGACGCGAAGCTGAAAGAGATTATGCACGGCATACATGCGGCATGTGTGGAGCACGGACGCGGCGCTGACGGATATGTCAACTATGTCAAGGGAGCGAATATTGCGGGCTTTATGAAAGTAGCTCACGCGATGTTGGCTCAGGGAATTGTATAATCCTCTTTATTCAACTATTAAATCGAACGAACAGATGAAACAAATTGCAACTACGGCGGCACCGGGCGCAATCGGTCCTTATAGTCAGGCGATAGAGGCAAACGGCTTCGTATATGTCTCGGGACAGTTGCCGATTGATCCCGCGACGGGTGCTTTCCCTGAAGGCGGGGTAAAGGCACAAACGCGCCAATCGTTGCTCAACGCGCAAGCGATACTGCGTGCGGCTGGCACGGAGCTTGGGAATGTGGTGAAGACAACCGTGTTCCTCAGCGATATGAACGACTTTGGGGCGATGAACGAGGTGTACTCCGAGTTCTTCACCGCTCCTTTCCCGGCGCGTTCGGCAATAGCCGTGAAGACGCTTCCGAAGAATGCGTTGGTAGAGATAGAGTGCGTTGCGGCGAAGTAAATTGTTTAATGCTGACGGTCAGAATTTATAGGTATAACCGAGCCCGATAAGGTGAGTGTTCCGACCGGAGATATCGTCCTCTCCTTTCACGACGTCGTACGTCCACGTGAGGGAGAGGACGTTTCGTTTCGTTACTTTCCAGTCCACGCCCGCCATGTAGCGCCATTTGCTCGTCTTGAACTTACGCCGGAGACTGTTGTAAATCTCGGCGGAGACGAAAGGAGTGAGCGGACAATGACGGATGTCGTATTCGACGGCGAGGCGCGAGCGAAGGAGATGATGCGACGTGGCGGGGCGTTCGTCGGGCTCCGTATAGTTGTAATCGCCGTATTTTGTGAAGTAATCGCGTATTGTCGTATACTTGGGGCGGCGGGTGTATTGATATCTTTCGCGGAGCGAGAACTTCAAACGCGCAATGGTGTAACTTCCCGTGAGGGCGACGTATGCGCGGTAGCGCGGCGTATTCTTTGAAGCGCGTATCCATTTGATGGTGCCGTCGTCGCGGTATCGCGTCTTGCCGTCGCTCGGCATATACATAAATACGAAGCCGGCGGAGGCTTTAAGCCACGTTGTGATTTTATAATCCACGGACGGAGAAAGGGTGAAGCGTTCGAACGAGGAGAAGTTGTCTGTCTGCCGGTATTCGGCGTTAAGTCCGACCGTGAAGCCCTTGTGTAGCTTCTTCTCCGCACCAATCGTTAGCGACATACCCACGTCGTCGCCGCCCGAAGAGCCGCTGTCCGCCGCTAAGGCAATGCCCTTTCCGAACAACAGAGGCAAGCAAACAATCAATATATGGCACGCTCTATTCACCATCTTTTTATGCGTTTCTGATGTTGCGTCGCACGCCGAATTGTCCGTCGACGGAGTTGGATTTATGCTCGTTGTCGGCGTTGTAATGCACTTTGAGCACTACCGCGTCGCGCAGGAAATCGTATCCGCCGACTTCAATCTTCGTTATCTCCAAGCCCGTGCGCCGGGTCAAATCCGCCATCAGTTCTTCGCGCCGGTCGGGCAAGGTCAGCTCCGGGCGGTCGTAACGAATTAGCTTCACCGGGCTTGTCTTAATCATTTTCTCGCATATAGCGGTGATGACCAACACTATCAGGTCGGTAATGAGGAGCTCGATAATGCCCGACGGATTAATCCTTTCGCCGTCACCGACGGGGGCTACGGCGGTGATGACCGATAAGGAGATTATAAGGAAGAGATACGTCATCTCCCTGACAGGCATGGCATCGGTGCGGAAGCGCATTATAGAGAAGATGCCGAACAAGCCGATACCTATACCTAACGTCGCTTTCGCCTTCATATCCATCATAAAGAACATGAGGAAGAAGATGGCGACGGAGGTGATCATATACGTGAAATAATAATCGCGCCGGCGGCCTTTGGGATAGTAGAGACGGTCGATGATAACGAAGTTGACGACCATGCAGATGACGAATCGGATGAGCATCTGAACGAAGTTCGGGGATAGCGTGTCCATATCTTTTAATTATTGTTTTCTAATTTGTTGATGTTTCGTAGCCGCTCTTTAATCCGGTTTCGGGGCAGGGCGGGGTCGGTCAGAGCCATACCGATGCAGTATTTCGAGAAGCCCATAGGTTTGATACGGAGTTGGCGGAGAAGGGCAAGCACGGGGGAAGGCACGCGCCCGTCGCGTTTGAGTTCGATAACGGCAACGTTTGAGAGGGTAAGGCGGCGGTCGGTTTCAAGGTTATGAAACGCCACGTCGAGGTCGATTATAAG
>JAJPZE010000157.1 GCA_021204565.1 Prevotella sp.
CTTTTTTAAGTTCGCCGATGGTTGTGCGTGCGTTTATATGCACCATTTCAATGCCGGCGATCTCCGCGTAGTCTTCCCAGAACTCGCCTGTAAGGTCGTATGAGAACGCGGAATGATGGGTTCCGCCGGCGAGGATCCAAGCTCCGGCGCCCGTCTCGAAGTCGGGTTGGGGTATCCAAAGTGCGGACGCGACGGGCAATTTCGGCAGTGGTTGGGGCTTTATGCACACTACATCGTTGACAATAAGCCGGAAGCGGTTGCCCAAGTCAACCACTGTCGCCGCGCATCCCTTGCCCTCTTTCGAGGTGAAGACAAGGCGCGCGGTGAGGCTCTTGCGTATTCCGATACCGAGGAAATGCACCTCCAAGCGCGGACGGGCGGAGGCTATGAGCGGGCAGACCTCGAGCATATGAGCCTGGAGAATGGCGCTTTGTTTGCCCGCGAAGTTAAGCGTGTAATCCTCTAAGAACGAGCAACCGCCCGCCAGCCCTTGGTTCATAACCCATACCGTGCGGTATAACGCCGCCGTCTTCCAATCGCCCTCCGCGCCGAAGCCGTATCCCTCAGCCATCAGCCGTTGTGAGGCCAGACCGGGTATCTGATCGAAGTGGCTGCCGTCCGTCTGCCCGAGGTCGTCGAAGTTGGTTGTGAAACCTTTTGCGCCCTTATCCTTTAATATGGCGCGGAGCGCGAGCTCGGCTTTTGCGGAGCTCCAAATCTTGCAATACTCCTCCGTGTCCCGGTTTTCAAGCGCCGCGTCGTGTTCGTATAAGGAGAAGTACTCGGCGACAAGTTTGTCCACGTCCTCGTCCGCCACGGCCTTATTGTACTCCATCAGCTCCGACACGGGGCAATAATCCACATGATATCCGAGCCGTTGCTCGGCCTCAACCTTATCGCCGTCGGTAACCGCCACGTTGTTCATCTGGTCGCCGAAGCGGAGTATGAGCATATCCCGGCTGTCCGCCCATGCGGCGCAAACGCGCATCCATACGGCAATCTTCTTCTGCACGGCTTCGTCTTTCCAATACCCGACAACGACCTTGCGGCGAATACGCATCCGCGTGCAGATATGCCCGAACTCACGGTCGCCGTGCGCCGACTGGTTGAGGTTCATAAAGTCCATATCCATCGTCGCCCAAGGTATCTGTTCGTTGTATTGGGTGTGTAAGTGGAGTAGGGGTTTGGCGAGTTGTTGCAAGCCGTGTATCCACATCTTTGCGGGCGAGAAGGTATGCATCCACGTAATGATGCCGATACACTTGTCGTCGTTATTCGCCGCCTTAAAGACGGTCTCCACCTCCTTCGAAGAGTTCGCCGTCCCCTTATACACCACCTTTACGGGCAGTATGCCGGAGATGTTCAACCCGTTAACCATTTCGCTCGAATGAGCGTCGACGGCGCGTACCGCGTCGCCGCCGTAGAGAAGTTGTGCGCCCGTTACGAACCACACTTCGTATTGTTCAAAAGCTTTCTCCATATGTGTATAATTATTTTCTTTGTCCGTAATATGCATTCGGTCCGTGTTTGCGGCTGAAATGTTTCTCTATGAGGAGCGGGTTCATAGTTAGTGCGGGATTGATTGCAAACGCAATATACGCCATCTTGGCGACCTGCTCCATAACGACCGCGTTGTGCACGGCGTCCGCGGCGTCCGTCCCCCAAGCGAACGGCCCGTGGTTCTTCACTAATACGCCCGGCGTATGTACGGGATTAAGCCCTTCGAAGCGGCGTACGATAACGTTTCCCGTCTCCTTTTCGTAAGCTCCCCCAACCTCCGTGCGCGTCATGTCGGGCGTGCAAGGAATGTCCCCATGAAAGTAATCGGCGTGTGTCGTGCCGATGTTCGGAATGTCGCGCCCCGCCTGCGCCCAAGCCGTGGCGTAGGTCGAATGCGTATGCACAACCCCGCCGATGCCGGCGAACGCCTTATATAAAATAAGGTGCGTCGGCGTGTCCGACGACGGTTTGAGATTGCCCTCGACGACGTTCCCCTCCAAGTCGACAACAACCATGTCCGCCGCCGTCATCGTCTCGTAGCTTACTCCGCTGGGTTTGATAACAACCAAACCCGTCTCCCGGTCGACAGCCGACACGTTCCCCCAAGTGAATATCACAAGCCCGTGCCGCACCAAGTCGAGGTTCGCACGATATACTTTTTCTTTCAGCTCCTCCAACATATCCGTATTTACCAGAAGTAGATATAAAACGCGACGGTTATCGCAACGATGATTACACTGTTGACAACGTCCCAACGGGTCCAACTGGCGCGTGTGGCGGCAATCTGTTCGGGTGTCGACGTGCCGAACACGAGCCCGCGTATCTTCTCTTGTGAAGGAGCTTTAGTGCACATACTGACAACGATAACGACCAAACAACAGAAGATCAGCATCACGCCGCAGAAGTATAACCAGTTGAAATCGAAGAATACGGCTTTGAACCAGTTATCGCACGTGTCGGTTGCGTTGCTGTAATACACCTTTGCCCCGAGACGTGTCAAGCCGATAATGATGCCCGCAAGCAAGCCCCACATGCCGCCTTTTGCCGACGCCCGCTTCCAGCAGATGCCGAGCAGGAACGCCGCTGCGATGCCCGGCGCAAGCACGCTCTGAACATCCTGAAGATAGTTATAGAGCACGTTCCCCACGCTCCGCATTACCGGTATCCATAATATCCCGAGCAGGACGATAACCACCGTCGCCACCTGTCCGATACGCACAAGCGACTTCTCGGGCGTCTTCGGGCGGAGCTTCTTGTAAAAGTCAATCGTGAACAACATCGCCGAAGAGTTGAACAGAGATGCTAACGAGCTCATCAGCGCCGCGAGTATACCGCACACCACAAGCCCCTTCACGCCTGCCGGGAGCAACTTTGCAACCATCGTCGGAAATGCCGCGTCGCTCATTGCAACGCCGTTCGCGTCGGTCGGGAGAAATGCTCCGCCGCTCTTTACGTTTAGCGCATATGCAATCATTCCCGGGATAAGGAAGATGAAGACCGGCAATAACTTGAGGTATGCACCGAAGATTGTACCCCTGCGCGCTTCCCTTTCGTTCTTTCCGGAGAGTACTCTTTGGACGATATACTGGTCGGTACACCAATACCAAAAGCCGATGACGGCGCTCCCGACCAATGCTCCGAGCCAGGGATAATCCGCATCGCGCAGGTCGCGCATTAAGTTCGTCATATGGTCGCCGTAATCGTTTACGGGCTGTATGCGGCATATCTCAAGCACCTGGTCCCAGCCCCCGACGGCCTTCAACCCCAGTACAAGGATGATTACCGACCCCAGAAGGAGTATCGGAGTTTGGAGAACGGAGGTGTAGAGCACGCTTTTCATCCCCCCGAAAATGGTGTAAAGCGCCGTTATAACCACCAAACCGATTGCCGCAATCCAAAAGAAATCAATGCCCCAAAGCTCTTTTATGCCGAACACTTGTTGGAATACGAGCCCCCCGGCATACACCGTTACGGCGACTTTTGTCAGCACGTAGCTAATCAAAGAGATGACCGAGAGTATCGTGCGGCTCTCTTTATTGTAGCGCCGCTCCAAGAATTCGGGCATCGTGTACACCATCGAGCGGGTGTAAAACGGGACAAACACCCAGCCCAAAATCAAAATCATCCACCCCTGTATCTCCCAGTGCGCCATCGCCATACCCGACGATGCGCCCGCTCCGGCGAGACCTATAAGGTGCTCGCTGCCGATGTTTGACGCGAAGATAGAGGCGCCGATAGCTATCCAAGTCGCATCTCTTCCGCCGAGAAAATAGTCGGTTGACGTGCTGTTTTTGCGGCTTAAGACATACGCCACAATACCAATCAGCGCAACACAAAATACGCTGATTACAATCCAATCAAGGGAACCCATAAAGCAAAAGTTTTCAATTCGATATCGTAATTATTAGTTTAAGGCAAGTTGTAACGGATTACGGGGTTTGCCGGACGCAGGCACCCGCAAATCGTTTTCAAAGATAAAACCTTCCCGCTCCATACCGGATAAATCCACATATAAAAAGTCTTAATTCATAGTTTGTACCCGCAAGCAACCGGGAAAACGGGATAAGGCGCCGCCGATAAATATGCGTTATCTATGCCGAACCTGAAATTGCACACTCCGGAATTTAACGTTTCAGATTCGCGTAACGCCGGCGACGGAGCGTTTTGCGTCATTTTTCGCAAATTTCAGAATGTGTTGATAATCAGATGGTTACGTGTTTATCCTTAATCGAAGCATAGTTGCGGATTTATAAGAACACGGGGTTTTGCCCTCTGAAAGTACGGGGTTTTGCCCCGCGAAACCCCGTGTAATGAGCGTGCAAGAACTAAGTAATGAGGGTGTCATTTATGGGGGTTTGGCTTGGCGCGGACTATGTTCGTGCTTGTTTTGATATGTGGAGATGTCAAATGCGAACTAAATTAATGCGCTTTTCGGACGGGGAAATCGCTGCACACCGCCCCGTGCGTTCACAATTAAAGGAATATTTAACGCGGATATTTGCATATATATCTATAAAGTCCGGTTTGACGGCGTTTCGGGTTTTGCGGGCGGAGTGCGCGGCTCGCCGCACGGCTTCTGACGCTCAATGCCGTATAATTTGGGGGAATACGTTAGATAAAGAGGTGTTTTTGTTTTGGTGTTCTTGCAAAAATATTAACTTTGCACTCACAAAAGAGAGATACACCATATCTCCCGGACGAAAAAGGAATTGCAACAGATATGAAAACAAGGCTTGGCGTGTTCGCGTTGTTGTTGTCGCTCTTCGCCATATCCGGCGTATCGGCGCAGACGGCGCAGGCTTCAATCAAGTTTGAACGCACGACAATCAACCTCGGAACATTCTCCGAAAAGGACCCTGTACGGAAGTGCGTGTTCACGTATACGAACAAGGGCGACCTGCCGTTGGTTATCGACCGGGCGGTCGCCTCGTGCGGTTGCACGGTGCCGAAGTACACCAAAGAGCCGGTCAAACCCGGCGAAACGGGACAGATTAACGTTACGTATAACGGCAAAGGAAAGTTTCCCGGACATTTCAAAAAGACAATCACCGTGCGCACTAACGGCGACCCGAGCGTAACGAGACTCTATATCGAGGGCGAGATGACCGAAGCGGAGACAGCCGGCAAATCCGATAAATGACGCACGCCGAAGACGAGGACAAACGAGCCGGACGCCCCCGCAAAAGATGACGGATGACGGAGTATTGCGCGCGCCCTGCGGCATTTGCGGCGCCCGAAGAGGTGAAGGCGCGGAATGCGCGGCATACAGGGCATACGTCCGGCGGAAACAGAAATATTAGGACATTATGATAAAGATTACATTTCCCGACGGCTCCGTTCGCGAGTACGAACAAGGAGTAACCGGGCAACAGATTGCCGAGAGCATATCCCCCGCCTTGGCACGTAACGTTGTCAGTTGCGGCGTGAACGGGGAGACCGTGGAGCTGAACCGCCCCATCACCGGAGATGCGTCCGTAGAGCTCTACCGCTTCGACGACGACGAGGGCAAGCATACGTTTTGGCATACG
Organism: Prevotella sp.; assembly: GCA_021204565.1. Lineage (GTDB taxonomy): Bacteria > Bacteroidota > Bacteroidia > Bacteroidales > Bacteroidaceae > Prevotella. Next base: position 5,529 of record JAJPZE010000157.1, read on the forward strand.
TCGGCACATCTTCTTGCCGAGGCGTTGCAGGAGCTTTATCCGGGCATACAGTTCGGGTTCGGGCCGGCAATAGAGGCGGGCTTCTTTTACGACGTGTTGCTTCCCGGCGGCGCTCAGATTAGCGACAGCGACTTCCCGAAGATAGAGGCGAAGATGCTTGAGCTGGCGAAACGGGACGAGCCGGTTGTGCGCAAGGAAGTCTCAAAGGCGGACTCGCTTGCCGCATTCGCCGCCGGCGGACAGACGTATAAATGCGAACACATAGAGCA
>JAJPZE010000041.1 GCA_021204565.1 Prevotella sp.
AACCTGATAAGGACGGCAAGTGGGTTCGTACCCAACTTGAGGTTGACTTTATTGCATCTTTCGGCAGTAAGAAGTATTACGTGCAGTCGGCTTTATCCATCCCCAACAGGGAGAAAGAGATACAGGAGTCCCGCCCGCTGATGAACACGGGCGATTCTTTCAAGAAGATAATCATCGTGAAAGACCATATTATGCCGCGCCGCAACGAAGACGGCATCCTTACAATCGGGCTTTTTGATTTCCTTCTTAAAGAGGATAGTTTAGAGCTGTAATTATTTTTGTATAGAACACGCTATGGTAAAGGATTTCAAAATAACAGAGAAGATAGCCCGATCTATTGTTATATTGGCAATAGTTGCAGTTATGGTTTTAATATATATTGGAGTTTTCGTCAATCTCGACAAGATTCAGATTGACTGGTCGTCTTATATTCCGTATTTCTATGGCGCAGTAGCTGTCATTGTTCTCTACAAAATTATCGTATTGTACAAGTCTGGCACACATAACGTCGCTCAATCCCGAGCCGCTGGCATGCAGTTATAACGTCTTTGACGGCGTAGATAAGACTACGTGCGTGCTGACCGTGCCGGAAGGAACAAAAGAAGCATACGCGAATGCGGATGTGTGGTGCGAGTTCTTTAATATTGAAGATACGGAAGTGAGCGGTATTGAGGCGCTAACTGCCGACGCACAAGGCAAGGAAGTGAGCGGGTATTACACAATCGACGGACAACAGATTAATGCGCCGGCAAAGGGCGTGAACATCGTTAAACACGCTGACGGGACGTCGAAGAAAGTGTTTGTCAAGTAAAGAACCAATTGAATATATTGAAGGCAAGCAGGGCGGGGAGACGTGTGTTCCCCGCCCAATTCTTGCAATATATGATGAGAGCGGTGCTTGTAGATTAAACCACAAGCGCCGCCCCTATCATTATCCCCATACTTCGTATGAGGTTACCCTCTATGAACATCTTCGATGTTCATAGAGGTACTTATAAAGTCCAGTCTTCCTGCGTCTTGCGCACATAGGTCTTATATCTCTTTTGTGCGGAGAGTTTGCAGGCGTCGTACAGCTCCTGCGCCTCTGCCGGAGCGGCTTTCTTAAGCGACAGATAACGCACTTCGCCTTCAAGGAACGCTTGGAAGTTATCCCAGTTGGGCTCTTTAGAGTCGAGCGTGAACGGGTTCTTGCCCTCTGCGGCGAGCGCGGGGTTATTCCGCCATAGGTGCCAATAACCACACTCGACTGCCTTCGCCTCCTCCGCGATACTCTTTCCCATACCGCCTTTTGCCTTGAGTCCGTGGTTGATACACGGCGCGTAAGCAATAATGATCGACGGTCCGTGCCATGCCTCCGCCTCGCGGAACGCCTTCAAACATTGGAGATTGTCCGCTCCGATAGCTACTTGTGCGACGTATACGTTGCCGTAAGTGGCTTGCATAAGTCCCAAATCTTTCTTCCCTACGCGCTTGCCGTTGGCGGCGAACTGGGCAATTGCGCCGATTGGCGTCGCCTTGGAGGCCTGTCCGCCGGTGTTGGAGTACACCTCCGTATCGAGCACAAGTATGTTCACGTCCTCTCCCGAGCCGACTACATGGTCGAGTCCGCCGTACCCTATGTCGTATGAAGCGCCGTCGCCGCCGATTATCCACTGCGAGCGTTTAACTAAATAATGGCTCAATTCTTTCAGTTTAAGGCAGGTCGGGCAACCTTTCGCCGCCCCTTGCTCAATGAACGGAACGAGCTTTGCCGCCGCCTCTTTGGAGATTTGCGCGTCGTTCATACCGGCAATCCATTCCTCTGCCGCCGCTTTGTACTCAGCCGGGCAATCCTCTCCGGCAGTGCATTCGGTAAGCATCGTCTTGATACGAGCACGTATCTTCTTCGTCGCAATCGCCATACCGAGCCCGAACTCGCAGAAGTCCTCAAATAGGGAATTAGCCCACGCGGGACCTTGCCCCTTGGCGTTCGTCGTGTACGGCGTAGACGGGATAGAACCCGAATAGATTGACGAGCAACCCGTCGCATTAGCTACCATCTCGCGGTCGCCGAAGAGTTGCGAAATCAGCTTCACGTACGGGGTTTCCCCGCAACCGGAGCATGCGCCGGAGAACTCAAACAGCGGAGTGGCGAATTGGGAGTTCTTCGGACTCTGCTTAATATCTATGAGGTCTTGCTTGGTCGTTACGTTCTTAACGCAATATTCCCAATTGGCTGTTTCCTTTGCCGCACTTGCGCTCGAGTCGTCGTAGGGAACCATTGTCAGAGCAGGTCCGCCGAGCTTCGGGTTGCCGGGACATACGTCGGCGCAGTTGCCGCAACCGAGACAGTCTTTCACGCTCACCTGTATCGTGAAGTACATCCCTTTGAGTGCCGCGGGCGCTTTCATCTGCCTTGTCTCCCCGTTATAACCGGCTTTCTCCTCTTCGGTCATAACGAACGGACGTATGCAAGCGTGCGGGCAAATCAGCGAGCACTTGTTGCATTCGGTACAGTTCGCGGCGTTCCAAACGGGAACATAGCCCGCCACACCGCGTTTCTCATATGCCGCCGTGCCGGCTCTCCATGCGCCGTCCTCTATGTCCTTGTATGCCGAGACGGGCAGGTCGTCGCCTGTCTGTGCATTTATCACGCGCACAAGACGGTTGATATATTCGGGGTCGTTGTTCGCTTTCACCTCGTCGTCGGGCAGATTCGCCCAAGCGGGATCAACGGTCAGCGTTTTGTATTCCCCGCCTCTGTCGACTGCCGCGTAGTTCATATTAACCACGTCTTCGCCCTTCTTGCCGTATGATTTTACAATCGCTTTCTTCATCTGCTCTACGGCGAGGTCAACCGGTATAACTTCCGTGATGCGGAAGAATGCGCTCTGAAGAATTGTATTAGTGCGATTGCCGAGCCCTATCTCGTGCGCAATCTTCGTGGCGTTGATATAATATACGGTGATGTGCTTTTGGGCGAAATAGCGCTTAATCTTGTTCGGGATAAAGTTAACTAATTCTTCGCCGTCGAAGATAGTGTTGAGCAGGAACTGCCCGTTCTCGCGCAAGCCGCGTATCACGTCGTACATATACAGATATGCCTGGACGTGACAGGCGACGAAGTTCGGCGTCTTTATCTGATACGTGGAGCGTATCGGTGTGTCGCCGAAGCGGAGATGCGAGCAAGTGAAGCCGCCTGATTTCTTCGAGTCGTAAGAGAAATATGCCTGGCAATATTTATCAGTATTGTCGCCTATAATCTTAACCGAGTTCTTGTTTGCCCCGACGGTGCCGTCGGCACCAAGTCCGAAGAACTTCGCTTCGAAGATGCCTTCACCCCCGAGCGCCATCTCTTCCTTAACCGGCAGGGAACAGAACGTAAGGTCGTCGTTAATGCCGATGGTGAAGCGGTCCTTGGGAATGGGGAGCGCGAGATTCTCGTATACGCCGATAATCATTGCGGGTGTTGTGTCGGCAGAGCCTAATCCGTAGCGCCCGCCGACTATCAGCGGAGCATCCGGCTGACCGTAAAATGCATCCTTAACGTCGAGCAACAGCGGCTCGCCGTTTGCACCCGGCTCTTTCGTGCGGTCTAATACGGCAATACGTTTCGCCGTCTTCGGCACGGCTGCCAACAAGTGTTTAACCGAGAAAGGCCGGTAGAGATGAACGGATACCAAGCCAACCTTCTGTCCGCCGGCGTTCAGGTAATCGATCGCTTCGCGTGCCGCTTCGCTTGCCGAACCCATTAAGATAATCACTCTGTCGGCATCCTCTGCGCCGTAATACGAGAAGAGCTTATACGAGCGTCCCGTGCGTTCGGAGATGATGTTCATATATTTCTCCACGATAGCGGGCACTGCGTCGTAATAACGGTTACAACTCTCGCGATGCGAGAAGAAGGTCTCCGGGTTCTCCGCCATACCTTTCGACTGCGGATGCTCCGGCGTGAGGGCGCGGCTGCGGAAGCGCGCTAATGCTTTCTGGTCGATGAGGTCGCGCACGTCGTCCTCTTCAATAAGCTCTACTTTTTGGTATTCGTGCGAGGTACGGAACCCGTCGAAGAAGTTAATAAAGGGCACGCTCGCCTCTATACTTGCCAAGTGTGCGACGGCGGAGAGATCCATAACTTCCTGCACTGACCCTTCGGCGAGCATTGCAAAGCCCGTCTGGCGGCATGCCATCACGTCGCTATGGTCGCCGAAGATACACAGCGAGTGGCTTGCGACGGTACGCGCGCTGACGTGAAAGACCGAGGGCAACAGCTCCCCCGCTATCTTATACATATTCGGGATCATCAGCAACAAGCCCTGCGAGGCGGTGAACGTGCTTGTCAGAGCGCCTGCCTGCAACGAGCCGTGCACAGCTCCCGCCGCACCCGCTTCGCTCTGCATCTCCTGTACGAGCACAGTGTCGCCGAAGAGGTTCTTGCGTCCCGCTGCCGCCCACTCGTCAACGCGTTCCGCCATCGGGGACGACGGAGTAATGGGATAGATAGCTGCAACCTCGCTGAACATATAAGCCACGTGTCCGGCGCAGGTGTTTCCGTCCCAAGTAACGAATTTCTTTTCTTTAGCCATAATGCAATTTATGTTTTAACGAAATATTGTGTGTAGGTTTGATTGCTTAATAGAGGAAGCCCAACAGCCAGAGGGGAATCTTGTTGTCGCGCCCTATCTCGGTGTTGTAACGGGCGTATATTCTGTCCGGGCTGTACTTCACTTTCTTGTCGTTCTTTGCGTCCAATATGCAGAACTGATACTTGTCGTCGATGGTGAAGAAAGGTTCTTTTCCTTTCTGATTGACGCTGTGATCTTTCCAAAGGGAATTGACGAAGAAAGTCTCCATCACCTCTTGCTCGCCCGTCCGTATGGGGTAGATGGCGTAGAGCATGTTGGGGTTGTGGAGCATAACTTTCGACGGCTTTTTGGGGAACGCTTCTCCGACAGGGTAGATAATATTAATCAGGCGTGCGTCGGAAAGATATTTGATATAGTTCATCACCGTTGCGCGGCTTGTCTGTATCTCCGTTGCGAGCAATGATATGTTTGGAGCCTTTGCCCCTTCGACCGCCAGCAAATAAAACAGTTTCTTTATCTTCGTCAGATATTTCAGCTCCATCTGCTTTATGAGGAGTATGTCGACCTCGGTCATCATATTCATTGTCTTGAGCAGGTTCTCGGGGAAATTACGTTGTTCGAGATGAAATGGATAGTATCCGTGGTGGAGATATGCGGGGAAATACTTCTGCGGGCTGACGTAGGGGAGTATTTTCTTTACGAGCCGTTCGTGGTCGGAGAGTATTTCTTCGAGGGTGAACGGGGGGAAGTTGTTGCCCGACGTAACATTGAGGAACTCGCGGAACGAGAATCCTCTGAGGTTGTAACTCTTGACTATATTGCCGATGTCGGGGTTCTCTTCTTTGAGGCACATTACGCTCGAGCCGGTGAATATTATTTGCAGCGACGGATATTGGTCGTAACAACGGCGAAGCTCTTTGCTCCAGTCCGGCTGTTTGAACACTTGGTCAATGAGCAGACACTCGCCCCCGCGTCGTACGAACTCGCCGGCAAACTCGGTGAAGCCGCGCCCTTGGAAATAAAAATTGTTCATGTTCACATAAAGGCAACGGCGGTCTAATGCGCCGTAATGCTCCTTTGCATATTGCAACAAGAAGGTTGTCTTCCCCACGCCACGCGAACCCTTTATACCGATTAAACGAGCGCTACGGTCTATCTCGTCCATCAACTGACGACGCAG
>JAJPZE010000266.1 GCA_021204565.1 Prevotella sp.
AATCATTAAAATATTATTTATGGATATAGAGAAAGTAAGGAGTCGCTTTGTCAAACACTTTGACGGCAAGACCGGCAACGTATATTTCGCGCCGGGAAGAATTAATCTTATAGGCGAGCATACCGATTATAACGGCGGGTTCGTGTTCCCCGGAGCGGTCAACTGCGGTATTATGGCAGAGGCGCGGGTCAACGGTACGAAGACCGTTATGGCGTATTCGATTGACCTGAAAGACAGAGTCGAATGGCGCACCGATGACCCGGACGGGCCGAAGGCGACGTGGGCGAGGTATATCTACGGCGTGATGCGCGAGTTTATCGACTTGGGTGTAGAGGTCGGCGGATTTAATATTGCGTTCATGGGCGATGTGCCTTTGGGCGCGGGAATGTCCTCCTCCGCCGCACTTGAAGTGTGCATCGGCGTCGCTCTGAACGACCTTTTTGCCGACAATAAGATAACTACCTGGCAGATTGCACGCGCCGGCCAGGCAACCGAGCACAAGTATGTGGGGGTGAACTGCGGTATCATGGATCAATTCGCATCGGCGTTCGGCAAGACGGGGAAACTAATGCGGCTCGACTGCAATTCGTCGGAATTCGAGTATTATCCCTTTGAGCCGAACGGATACAAACTTGTATTGATTAACTCTTGCGTTAAGCACGAGTTAGTCGGGAGCCCGTATAACGACCGCCGCCGGAGCTGCGAGAACGTCGTCAAAGCCGTTGCCGGACTGCATCCGGGGCAACCGATTAAGACGCTCCGCGACTGTTCCTGGGACAACTTGGCGGAGGTTAAGCCGCTTTGCTCCGCAGATGATATACAACGCGCGACATACGTGCTTGGCGAGAAGGACCGCGTCCTTGCCGTGTGCGACGCATTGGTGAAGGGTGATTATGAGGAGGTCGGCAAACAGATGTACCTCACTCACAAGGGTCTGTCTAAGGATTACGAGGTTTCGTGTGAGGAGCTTGACTTCCTCAATGATGTTGCCCTCGAATGCGGTGTGAGCGGCTCGCGCATCATGGGCGGCGGGTTCGGCGGCTGCACGATCAACCTTGTAAAGGATGTCGTATATGATACTTTTGTCAAGACGGCGGTGGAGAAGTTCGCGGCTAAATATAAGAAAGTGCCGGTTGTCATCCCCGTTATCATCGGCGATGGCGGGCGCAGAATATTCTGATAAGGTTATGAAAAAGTTTTTTATTGCCGGCAGCGCGGCGTGCGTCATACTGCTTGCCGCGTGCGGGGGGAATGGCGCGCGTTTGACCAAATCGGGGCTCGACCCGGCGCGGTTCGACACTGTCGCCGGAGAGAAACATATCGCGCTGTATACATTGACCAACGCTGACGGCATGGAGGTGTGTATAACCAACTTCGGCGGGCGCGTGGTTTCGATTATGGCTAAGGACAAGAACAAAGATTCGTTTAGGGATGTTGTTCTCGGATATGATAATATCGCGCAATATATGGACACCGTCAACAACGCGTCCGACTTCGGGGCGGCGATAGGGCGTTACGCCAATCGTATCAATCACGGACAATTGGTTATCGGCGGCGAGAAAGTGCAGCTACCCGTCAATAACTTCGGGCATTGTCTGCATGGAGGACCCTCCGGCTGGCAGTATCAGGTGTATGACGTTGACGAGGAGGCGACGAACGACTCGACCCTGACGCTCGTCATGCACTCGCCCGACGGCGATAACGGTTTCCCGGGCAATATAGACGCAACGGTGGTTTATACGCTGACGGCGGACAACACCTTGGATATAACGTTCCGCGCGACAACCGACAAGGAAACGGTAATCAATATGACGAACCATTCGTACTTTAATCTGAGCGGCAACCCGGCGGTGGCGGGCACGAACATGGTGTTATATGTAAACGCGGACAACTATACCCCGACGGACTCCACATATATGACCACGGGCGAGGTGCGCTCCGTTCGCGGCAACCAGTTTGACTTCCGGAGCGCGAAAGCTCTGTACACCTGTATCGCCGACACAACGGGTATGAACGGGCAACAGATAAAGTATGCGGGCGGCTTTGACCACAACTGGTGCCTCAACACGTATAAAGACGGCGAGGGCGACGATACCAAGGTTGCCGCGTCGCTCTATTCTCCCGACTCCGGCATCTTTATGCAGGTGTACACCAACGAGCCGGGTCTGCAAGTATATACGGGCAATTTCCTCGACGGAGGACATATCGGCAAGCACGGCATCGCATACCCGCAACACGCGTCCGTTTGTCTTGAGACGCAGAAGTATCCCGATGCTCCGAACAAGCCCGACTGGACGCAGGCAACGCTTCGCCCGGGCGAGACATATTACAGCCATGTGGCTTATCACTTCTCTGTAAGATAGGGAGAGAACAAACACAACAAAATCAAGCAGAGAGAGACGTAGCAATAATTGCATCTCTCTCTGTTTATGTATATGTTGATTTACCCTATTTTGTTTGTATGTTTTGCACCTTTGCTCTACCTTTGCTTGGTGATTTAACTCTGCGTGCAGGTAAGGGTCAATGGCGTTAAACTACATTTGGATTGCATTCTTTATTGTTGCGTTCGCCGTCGGAGCGGTCAAGACGGTTTTCTTCGGGGATTATGACGTGTTCCCCGAGATGATGTCGTCGACGTTCACATCGGCACACACGGCGTTTGAGATCAGTCTCGGCTTGACGGGAGTGCTTGCGTTGTGGCTCGGCATAATGCGTATCGGGGAGAAAGGCGGTGTGGTTAATGCGTTGTCGCGTCTGCTCTCGCCGGTGTTCGTCCGGCTCTTCCCCGACATTCCAAAAGGGCATCCCGCGGCGGGGAGCATATTTATGAACATTGCCGCCAATATGCTCGGTCTCGACAACGCCGCCACTCCTTTAGGGCTTAAAGCTATGAGCCAAATGCAAGAGCTCAACGAGAAGAAAGACACGGCAACGGATCCGATGATTATGTTCCTTGTGTTGAACACGTCGGGACTGACGGTTATCCCGGTCAGCATAATGGTTTACCGGGCGCAATTAGGTGCCGCGAACCCGACCGACGTATTCGTTCCGCTGTTGCTCTCCACGTTCTTTTCAACTCTCGCCGGCGTGGTTGCGGTATGTCTATACCAACGGATTAACCTGTTCAACCGCACGCTCCTCGCCACATTATTCATAATGTGTCTCTTTGTTGCGGGTATCGTTTGGGGCGTATCAATGTTGGATAAAGAGCGGCTGAACATTGTCAGCAGCCTGACCGCGAGCATACTTCTGACCGGCGTTATAGTTGCGTTTGTCCTTGCCGGGATGCGCAAGAGAGTGAATGTTTATGAGGCGTTTATAGAGGGCGCGAAAGACGGTTTTACAACCGCCGTGCGTATCATTCCTTATCTTATAGCTATACTTGTCGCGGTCGGGATGTTCCGTGCGTCGGGCGCAATGGATATGTTAATCTCCGGCATGCGTTGGTTAGTTGCTATTACGGGTTGCGATACGTCGTTTGTTGAGGCGTTGCCGACGGCGTTGATGAAGCCGCTGTCGGGCAGCGGGGCGCGCGGTCTGATGATTGATGCGATGAGTACATACGGCGTTGATAGTTACGTCGGGCGGCTCGTCTGCTTGTTTCAAGGCAGTTGCGACACTACCTTTTATATCCTTGCGGTTTACTTCGGGAGCGTTGGCATCCGTTATACGCGGCACGCCGTAACGTGCGGTTTGCTTGCCGATTTGGCGGGAGTAGTCGCCGCGATATTTATCTCCAACGTGTTCTTTTAGGCGTATATGGCGGGTTTGAAGTCACTAATGAAGGATACTGCAATCTACGGGATGAGCAGTATTGCGGGGCGTTTTCTGAATTATCTTCTTGTTCCGCTCTATACTTATTATATGCCCAAAGCGTCGGGCGACTACGGCGTGAGCGTCAACATATATGCATATACGGCGCTCATCCTCGTCGTTCTTACGTTCGGGATGGAGACAACATTCTTCCGTTTCGCCAATAAGGAGGGGGAGAAAGCGGATACGGTTTTCAGCACGGGAATGCTTGTTGTTGGTTGTCTGTCGGCTGTTTTCCTTGCCCTTGTGTTCGCTTTCACCGTTCCGATTTGCAATGCTTTGGGGTACGCGAACCACCGCAGCTATGTCCTTATAATGGCGGTTACGGTTGCATTAGACGCGGTAAAGGCATTGCCGTTCAGTTATCTAAGATTTGAGAAGAAAGCTCTTCTGTTTGCCGGTCTGCAATTGTTGAACATCTTGTTAAATGTCGTCTTGAATGTCGTGTTCTTTGTTTTCTTGGGGCGTGGGCAGGTGTTGTGGGTGTTCGCAATCAATCTTCTTTGCTCGGCGTTGATATTTCTCTGTTTCGTCCCGCGATTCTTCCGCATACGTTGGAGCTTGGATTTCGGTTTGCTCCGCCGTATGTTAAGCTACTCTTGGCCAATCCTCGTGCTTGGCATCGCGGGTATTTTAAACCAAACGGCGGACAAGATTATCTATCCGTTGATATGCCCGGGTAAATTAGACGAGCTCGGGGTATACGGCGCGTGTGTTAAGATTGCGATGATTATGGCGATGATTACCCAGGCGTTCCGATACGCTTACGAGCCGATTGTGTTCGCCAAAGTGAGGGACGACGACGCAAAGTCGTATTACGCCGCTGCGATGAAGTTCTTCATTGTCTTCACCCTTTTCGCGTTTCTTTGCGTTACGGCGTATATGAATGTATTGCAACATATTATCGGGCGCGAGTACCGCTCGGGGTTGGTTGTCGTGCCGATAGTGATGCTTGCGGAGATAATGATGGGGGTGTATTTCAATCTCTCATTCTGGTATAAAACCATTGACAAGACGCTGTGGGGAGCTGTCTTCTCCGGCATCGGATGCTTGGCTCTCGTGGCTGTGAACGTATGTTTCATCCCTACTTGGGGGTATATGGCTTGCGCTTGGGGCGGAGTATTCGGTTACGGCATACCTATGATATTGTCGTATATTGTGGGTCAACGTATAAATCCGATTGCTTATCCGCTCCGCTCAATACTTATCTATACGCTTCTTGCGGCGGTGTTCTTCGCCCTTATGGAGCTGTTGCCCAAGAGCTTGCCGGCGGCGTTACGGCTCGGCATTAACACGGTCCTCGTCCTTGCATACGCCGCGCACGCGGCATATCACGACTTACCTATCGCCTCTCTGCCGGTTATAAGGCGGTTTGTTAAGAAATAATTTTAATATACAAACATATGAAACGGATAATTTTAATACTTGCCCTCGCGCCGTTGTTTGCGGTTTCGTCGCGGGCGGATGAAGGGATGTGGACGCTCGTCGACTTGCCTCAGGCGGTTTACGACCGGATGACGGAGGAGGGTTATGATATGAGCTACGGCTCTCTGTACTGCGATTCCGATGCGATATACAAGGCTGTGGTCAACTTCGGAGACTACTGCACGGGCGTTGTGGTCTCTGCCGACGGCTTGCTGTTTACCAATCACCACTGCGGATTTGAATCAATACGGGCGATCTCGACCGTAGATCACGATTACATGCTCAACGGGTTCTGCGCCGAAGATTATAGCGGCGAGTTGCCCAACGACGACCTTTTCGTCTCGTTCCTCGTCGCTCAAAAGGACGTAACGGCTCTTGTCGAAGAACACGATTTCCGTTCTCTTGATGCGGACAAGCGCGAGGAAGTGCTTAATATAATAGAGGACATGGAGAACAAGAGGA
>JAJPZE010000221.1 GCA_021204565.1 Prevotella sp.
GTTCTGCACCATCTGTTCGGGGAGATTTGCACTCTTCTCCGCCGACACCTTAGCGATGATTTCCTTTGCCTTAGCCACGTCTTCGGCGGTAATCCAGCCCTTTGCACAGTTCGACTCCATGTGATCTTCACTGTCTACGTGCGCGGGATTGATGCCCGCTTTCTTAAGTGCCGCGTCGACCGCTTTCTGTACTTGCTCCTGCTTGGTCTTCTCTACAGCCACGCGCAACTCCTCGTCGATAACTGCCTGCGGAACGTCGGACTCCTTGAGCGCAATAGGTTTCATTGCCGCCACTTGCATTGCTATGGCGTGTCCCTGCTCCGCTGCGGGTTTGTTCGTTTGCACCATCGTGCAGAGGATATTCTTGTTCATGTGGTTGTAAATCTCCACGTTGCCGCCCTCGATAAAGTTGTAGCCGTCGAGCTCCATCTTTTCGCCCGAGATGCCGGAGCGGTGTTGCACGGCTGTTGCGGCGTCGTCGCCTGAAACCAATTTGAGTGCCTTTACCTCGTCCAATGTCTTGCAACGTGCGGCAACAGCAGCGTCGAGTATCTCGCTGACGAGAGCGATGAAGTCCTTTCCGTTGGCGACAAAGTCGGTTTCGCACATAACTGCAACCATCGCCGCGAAGTCTTCCGTCTTCTTCACAAGCACGCAACCATTCGACGTCTCGCGGTCGGAACGCTTAGCCGCAATCGCCAAGCCACGCTCGCGAAGCAACTCTTTTGCTTTATCCATATTGCCCTCCGCCTCTGTGAGAGCGTTCTTCACATCAGCCAAGCCGGCGCCTGTCATAGCGCGAAGCTTCTTGATGTCTTCCATTGAAACTGCCATATCTCTTTTCGTCTTTGTCTTAAATTGATTATAAAACAGATGCTTTGCTAGTCTCTGCGTCGACAATTGTTGTCTCGTCGGGTGCGGGTTCCGTTTCTGCGGGAGCCGCCGGGGCGGGAGCGCTTTCACTCTTGCGGGCTCTGCGCGTGCGCTTCGGCTTCGCTTCAAGTGTCTCCGTCTCTTCTTGTTCCTGTGCCGCTTTTTCGTCGGCTTTCTCTACCTTGCGCTCCGCAAGACCCTCTGCTATCGCCTGACAGCAAGCGGTTAAGATAACGTCGATTGCGTCTTTCGCATCGTCGTTCGACGGAATAACGAAATCTATATTGCGCGGGTCGGAATTGGTATCCACCATTGCGAAGACAGGTATACCCAGCTTGTTAGCCTCGCGGACAGCGATATTCTCTTTCAACACATCCACAACAAAAAGCGCTGAAGGCAGACGGGTAAGGTCGACAATAGAGCCCAAGTTCTTCTCCAGCTTCGCTCTTTGGCGTGTTATCTGAAGCAACTCACGTTTATTGAGGTTCGCGTATGTGCCGTCGGTCATCATCTTGTCGATGGTCGCCATCTTCTTTATCGTGCGGCGGATAGTGGGGAAATTGGTCAGTGTGCCGCCTGCCCAACGCTCGTTGACATACGGCATACCAACGCTTGTTGCCTTTTCGGCAATCACATCCTTCGCCTGTTTCTTCGTTGAAACGAACAGTATTTTCTTGCCCGCCTTTGCGATTTGCTTAAGCGCGTTTGCCGCTTCATCCACCTTTACGACCGTCTTATTCAGGTCGATAATGTGGATGCCGTTCCGCTCCATAAATATATACGGAGCCATCGCGGGATTCCATTTACGGCTAAGATGACCGAAATGTGCACCCGCTTGGAGTAGTTGATCAAAATTGGTTCTTGACATTTTGTGTGTAGTTTTCTTCTTTGTTTACATTCCGTTTAATTCATTTTATCAGTCCGCATCTATGTGCGGAAACCTTAGCGAACCAGCCGGCGGGTAGCTCGAAACGCAAAATGTATCGTTCGGGATCCTGCCGGTTTGGATACTAAACTATGCCGCCGATATGTACGCCATATACATATTAACGCTTGGAGAATTGGAAGCGCTTGCGAGCCTTCGGCTGACCTGACTTCTTGCGCTCTACGGCACGCGGGTCGCGGGTAAGGAAACCTTTGTCTTTGAGAGCTTTCTTGTCTTCGGCGTTTACTTTGACCAACGCGCGTGCAATCGCCATACGTAATGCTTGGCTCTGTCCGGTGAAGCCGCCTCCGTCCAAGTTCGCTTTAATGTCGTACTTCCCCTCTACGCCGAGCGTCGCAAGCGGCTGCTTAACGACATACTGGAGTATTGCCGACGGGAAATATTTGGTTATGTCGAGCTTGTTGATAGTTATCTTTCCGCTCCCCTCCGACAGATAAACACGTGCAATCGCGCTCTTGCGCCGCCCTGTTGCATTTATATATTCCATAATTTAATCACCGTTTATTTTAACAGATTAATGTCTATTGCCTGCGGCTTTTGAGCTTCGTGTGTGTGCTCCGGACCGTCGTATATATACAGATGTGTGAGCATCAGCCGCCCGAGACGACCCTTGGGCAACATCCCTTTAACCGCATGGCGGAGTATCTTGTCCGACCCGTTTGTGCGCGTGCGGAGACGGGCGGGGTTGGTAAAGCGTTGACCTCCCGGATAACCCGTATAGCGGATATACTGCTTGTCGGTCTCTTTCTTGCCCGTGAAGACCACCTTCTCAGCATTAACAATTATAACATAATCGCCGCAATCAATATGAGGCGTGAATGTCGGCTTGTATTTTCCGCGAAGCAATTTTGCCACTTTCGAAGCAAGACGACCCACTATCTGGTCGGTCGCATCCACCACAAGCCACTCTTTCCGTGCGTCTTCTTTACGCAGGGAAAAAGTCTTGTAACTTAAAGTATTCATTTCGTTTTCGTTTCGTTTCTTCGGACTCGAGCGTCCCGTACTTAGAATTAATACACCTAACCTCGACGGACATTACACCCCACCCTCCACGCCTTTTCCGCTCTTTCGAGCGGGGCGCGACGCGGAAAAGAACATCCGTTTGTTGTGTCCTTGGCGGCGATTCCCTAACCACTACGTCCGAACCATATAAGGCGCAGCTATTAACACGCACGGCTGTGAGTTACGTTAGTCTTTTAACTCTTAACAGCGCTACCCACGGGGCTCTAAGACTTCCCCGATTTTGTCGAAACACGGTGCAAAAGTAGCTATTAAGCGTTATTTACAACAGAAATATCCCCTCAAAACAGATGTTTTTAGTTATATTTACCTACTTTTTGATATTATTAACTTACAATGTTATTCGTCCCCTTTCTGATGTGTGGGTTAGAAGGGCAAGCCGACGGCGAAGTGCACGGCAAGGTCGCGGTCGAGTTTGGGATGATAAATCGGGAAATGCTCCCGCCGGGTGGTGTAATCCGGGTTTATGGCTTTCATTCCGAAGTCGAAGCGGAGAATGAAGTACCCTAAATACAGCCGTATGCCCAATCCGTACGAAGCCGCAAGTTGCTTGTAAAATTCGTTCAGACGGAACTGCCCGCCCGCTTGATCGGCATAATTACGTATTGTCCATATATTTCCCGCGTCGATGAACGCCGCTCCGTGAAATTTCCAAAACAACTTCGTGCGGTATTCGGCGTTAAGGTCGAGACGTATGTCGCCTGTCTGATTGATGAAGTCGATACGTCCGTCGGCGCCGTGAAAACTGCCCGGTCCGAGACTACGGACGCTCCATCCGCGCACCGAATTGGCACCGCCCGCGAAGTATCTCTTCTCGAAAGGCAGTATCGTGCTGTTGCCGTAAGGATATGCGATGCCTATGGCGCCGTGTAGGGCAAGCGAGTTGTTCTCGTCGAATACGAAGTTGCGGGTATACTCGACATCCCCTTTAACATATTGCGCGTATGCGATACGGAAGAATGTATATTGGTTATTGTCGTTTCGGGGGAAATGTGTTGCTTTGGCGAGGGCGTGGAGCAGGTTGCCGGAAGTCTCGATATTGGCGCGAAAGGCGTAGTCTTTACGGCTTAACGACAGCCCCAGACCGATCTTCATGATGAACAAGTCTTCGTAATTATAGCGCAGTATTGCGTTGCGGCTGTCGTTGTTTTCCAAATAATCTTCGCGGAACGTTGCCGATATCCACGGCATGTAGATATAGTTCAAATCGAGCAAATCGAAACGCCAGACCGTCCCTTTCGCCGCATTCGACCAACGGTAACGCCACGCTACGGAGAAGAGACGGCGGTGAAATTCGGGGCGGTTTTGCAGGTTGTATGCCAAGGCTAACTCCGTTGTATGGCTGTTCAAAGCCGCCGGCTCACGACGGTGCGCCTTTGCATAAGGGATGAGGAAGCGGGGGAAGGTTAGCTTGGTCTCAATGCCATACTCCTGATAATCCTGATCCTTATATCCTTCGAGCCCGCGTATTGCTTCGTATGCCGCGCGCCCCTCTATGGTCAGCAGTTCGCTGCCTCGGAAGAGGTTGTTGTTCTCATAAGCAAGAATGAGCGCCGCGCCGAAGTCCCCCGCCGTATTAGTTCCTTCGGGCTGAATGGATAGCGACGAAGGCTTGTTGGTTGTTATCTGTATGTCGCAGTCTAAGAGTGTGCTGTCGGCTTCTTCCGTAAACGATACAATGGTCGAGCGGACCGCGCCTAAGCGGGCGAAGTTATTATACGTCCGTCGGAGTGCGGAAGAGGAATACGGGTCGCCGGGACGGAACGCGATGTTGTTTGTTATTACTTTCCGGCGGAGATGAACCTGCCCGCCGTCCGTCGCATGATAGCTGATATTGCGGATGCGATACAAGGGGTGGGGCGTGTAGGCAGCCTCGCGTGTAGGGCGGTATTTGTGCAACGCCATCTCTACGTCTACGCCGGTACTCGCCTCGAGCGTGTCAATGGTGAAGTCGATATAATCCTTATTAAACCGCCAGTAGCCGTTGTCCGTAAGGAACGTAGTAATGCGGTTGCGCATATCGTTGAGGGTGTAGACCGAGAACGGCTTGCCGGGGCGTAGAGGGTCGAATCTGTTTGCGTCTAACGCTAAAAGGCTGTCGATGCGCTCGTCCTCTATATTAGTGGCGAAACTCCTTATATAATAAGGAGAGCCGGGAGAGACGACGTATCGGACGTGAAGGCGTGTGCCCTTAGCCGTGTTATCGATAGCGACGCGGGCATTGAGATACCCGGCGTTACGCACCGCCTGCTCAATATCGTCGCACGTCTGACGGGCCGCCAAGCTGTCGTATACGACCGGTTTTGCTCCGGGCTTACGGATGAAAGAGAATAGTTTCGTGTTCGGCTTTTGGCGGATGTACTCCGCAAGCGGAGCGGTGTCGATAGCTCTATCCGCGCAATAGACCGTCGCACGCTCTACCGTGTAAGAACCTGCCGGCAACTCCCCCGTCGAGGCACATCCCGTAAGGAGCGACACGATAGCGACGACGCCAACGACTCTTGCATCCCGAATAAAGCTCATAGATTGCAAATGTAGTATTAATTTGTGTTTATGTTGCAACAAAACCTCGTTTTCTTCGTTCTTGTCTTAGGCGGTTTCACGGGCGGATAAACGGAATAATCAAGCTAATAACTACACAGCTTTAAGACAATATGAAGAACAGCGTCAAGGCGCGGCTTATGAAACGCATTAAGGAGATTGACTCCCTGAACGACGAGGAGCGTAGCGCACTCTTGGGCTTGCTTTTATCCCGAAAACGCATAATCCGTGCTTCACACGGATTGTCAGATTATATTGCCCGGCATCAGTCGAAAGGGCAGGGGGAGTTACATATAAACGTCTTGGG
>JAJPZE010000258.1 GCA_021204565.1 Prevotella sp.
TCTCTATTATGCACGACGCGATGATGATCGTGAGCACGCACGCTATCCATCCCGCCAACGCCCCGACGCCGAAGACGCCGAACAAACTGTATTGAAAAGCGCCCGAATACATAAACACAGCCGACACCGCAACTATAACGACAAGCCGCACGAACGAAGAAGAGCCGCGCAAATCGTGCCGCAGACCGACAATATAAAGCGCCGTCGCGCCGGCGGCAAGCAACACTATATCGGGCATCGAAACATACAGATCGAGCGCCAAACGTATGCTCCCGGCTGTGAACATCGGGAGCAAGGAGACAAGCAAGGCAAGCAGCCACACCGGATAAAGCGACAAACCCGCCATCTTCAACACCGTCAGAAACGTCTTGTCGATATCGTCCGGCAGTTTTCCCCAGTTGTCTTTCACCGACGTGAACACCAAGCGCGGAATGACTATAACGCCGGCTAATACGCCGACAATCACCGCCCGGACAATAAGCATCACGTTTGCTCCCGCTATCCAGCTCATAATCTTTTAATCTTCCTGATCAATGTTCGGCTCCTCTATTTCCTCTATTCGCGACATCGACAGGGCGCCCGTCTTCGACACCATGACCCGGGTCAAGACGTACACGTCGTCCAACTCGTCGGGCGAGCCGATAGTGGCGATGAACACCGCCTCGTTGTTCACAACCTCGTGAAACACCATATTCAGCAAAGCATAAGCGCCCGAACGAGCGTACCTCTCCCCCGCCGCGGCGGCGAAATCGCCCTTATGAAACACGCGGTCGGTTAATTTCCCCGACGGCGAAAGGATAGTTAAACGAATGTCGTTGTCGTAATAACGGTTGCCGTCAGCGTCGGTTACGACGGGTTGCTCCTTATCCGGCGTGCGCGTTATCGTCGCCTCGTACGAAGCGTCACCCCATACGAAGCTCCGCGTAACCGATGTTTCCGGCAACGCCGTTATGCCCTCGCGCACGGCAGGGCGCGTTATCTTGGTAACTATCCGACGGGTTTCTTTTTTCTTTTCGCACGCTCCGCAAAGCGCCACGGAGCAGATAAGGAAAAGCACGGCCCAAGCTTGCAGTCTCGTTCTCATAAGCTCATAATGTGTTGCAAAGATAATTCTTTTGATTATAAAATCTACATATGCGCCGCTAATTTCAAACCTCTGCTTTAGGTCGTCCTGAGGGTAAAGGCACGCTCCGGCGCGGGGAGAGCGGCGCTGTCGGTACGTACTCTTAAAGCGGGCGGATATTCGGCTCCGAGCGCAAAACCCCCGCCGCTCGTGAGAGCAGCGGGGGCGAATAAATGCTTTATTTGGCAGTAAAGCACAAAAACTAAGCTTGCACAAAGTTACGCTTTTCCCGCCGCATCTCCAAATATTCCGTTACCTTTGCGGGCACGAAATAATCTTTATATACGATTATGACTTCATCGGGCAGAGATGTCAAACATGGCGGGCAGGTGTTCACCCCGCCGTATCTTGTCGGTTATATGCTCGACCTTGCCGGGTACGTGGGCAGGGAGATTCTTTCCCGGCACGTTATCGACAACAGTTGCGGCGAGGGAGCGTTTCTGTGCGAGGTTGCCGACCGTTATTGCGCGGCGTTCACGGCATCGAAGAGCGATATGAACGCTTTGAAAGGGGAGTTGGAGCAATATATTCACGGCATTGAGATTGACCGCAGGGCGGCGGCTCGTTGCCGTTATAATCTTGACGGCGTTGCGGCGCGTTACGGTTTAAACGGCGTTAATTGGGACGTCATCAACGCCAATGCGCTTGATGTGAAGAAATATGATGGTTTGATGGATTACGTTGTAGGCAACCCGCCGTACGTTCGCGTTCACAATCTTGCGGACGGCTATGCGGCGGTGAAGAGTTATCGTTTTGCGCAAGACGGGATGACGGATTTATACCTCGTGTTCTTCGAGTTGGGGTTTAATATGCTTTCTCCGTTGGGGCGGCTGTGTTATATAACGCCGAGCTCGTGGCTGTCGAGCGTTGCGGCGGGCAATATGCGCCGGTATATCTTGCGGCGGCGGACGCTGACCGCGCTTGTCGACCTTGCTCACTTCCAGGCTTTCGAGGGGATAACGGCATACACGATGATTGCGCTTTTTTGCAACGGGCGGCGCTCCGGCGGCATCGATTATTATAAATACGGCGAGCGCTCCCTGCGGGGCGAATACGTGTGCAATGTAAGTTATGACGACATCTGTATCGGAGGTAATTTTTATCTCGCGCCGCGCCGGGAGTTGGAAGAGTTGCGCGGGATAAAGACGCGCCGCGCGTTTAAATACTGCATGGTAAAGAACGGGTTCGCAACCCTTGCCGACCGCGTGTTTATCCTCGGCGTTACGTTCGACAGCCTTACCATCCCCGTCCTTAAAGCCTCAACCGGACGTTGGCATAAAGGGTTCTTCCCCTACGCCCCCGACGGAACGCCCTTGCCTGAAGAGCAAATATTCGCTTATCCCGAGATTGCCGCATATCTGAACGCGGCAAAGAGAGAGCTTCTGAAAGGTAAAGATGAAGCGGCGTGTCCCTATTGGTATCTCTACGGTCGCACGCAAGCCTTGCGCGACGTATGCCGTGAGAAGTATGCGGTGAACACCGTTATCAAGGACAAAGCCGGCATCCGCCTTACCCGGGTTGCTCCGGGCGGGGGTGTTTACGGCGGGCTGTATATCCTCACAGCCGTGCCGGAGGAGACCTTGCGCGGCGTCGTGGTGTCGGACGACTTCCTCGATTATCTCCGCATGCTGAAGAAATACAAGAGCGGAGGGTATTATACATACAACTCGCTCGACCTCGAACAATATATCAACGCCGCCCTCGCAAGGCGCGGAATACAAGAATCACACTACGCAAGGAATGACAAACGAAGAGTTTCTCAAAGCGGTCTCACGCTCTTTTAAGGAGTTTATCGCCTCCGGCACATCGCGGAGTACACGCAAGCTCAAACCCCTGCACGGCGCAATAGCAAGCGACCTTGCGCACCGCTTAGGGGGCGGGTACACCGTTCACGCGCAAGGTTACGGCGATGATAAAGAGGCGTTAATAGAGGGGCGGTATTACGGGAAGATGGTCGATATAACCATCTGCGACAGACTCGGAGCGGTCTGCGGCATCGCCGTGAAGTTCATAATGCAGAACTATTCGCAGAACTCCAACAACTATTTCGAGAGTATGCTCGGCGAAACAGCCAATATCCGCTCGCGCAATTGCCCTTACTTCCAGATATTTGTCATCCTCGATGAGTTGCCCTATTACAAACGCGACAAGACGATAACGCGCTGGGAAAACTTCACCCCGCACAACGCCGCCAAATACCTCGCCCTATCGCGCGACGATACCGGGGTGTTCTTTCATACGCCGAACAAAACGCTTATCTACGTGGTTCATATCCCCCGCCGCAACAACATTACCACTTACGAACAATACATACGTTTTTATTCGGGTAAACAAATACGTATGCAGCTCTCCCCGACCGCGTTCGCCCCGTTCGATGACGCTGTTATCCTCAACGATTACGAAACGTTTATCAGCAAGGTGTATCACACTGTCCTTGCAAGATAACGTCGAATTGCCAACTCCTTTGCCGCGACTGCAACCGGAGTAAGGGGAATAAGTAGCGCGGGCGGATATTCGGCTCCGAGCGCAAAACCCCCGCTGCTCTCACGAGCGGCGGGGGCGAATAAATGCTTTATTTGGCAGTAAAGCACAAAAACTAAGCTTGCACAAAGTTACGCTTTTCCCGCCGCATCTCCAAATATTCCGTTACCTTTGCGGGCACGAAATATCGTTATGGATATTCTTAGCGCGGAGCAGCGGCGGCGTTGTATGGGGAGCGTCCGGAGCCGGGATACCGGTCCGGAGCTTGTGGTTCGCAGATACTTGTTTGCGCACGGGTTTCGTTATCGTTTGCACGCGAGGCGTTTGCCGGGCAGTCCGGATATAGTGTTGAAGAAATACCGGGCGGTCGTATTTGTCAACGGTTGTTTCTGGCACGGGCACGAGGCGTGCCGTTATGCGGCGTTGCCCGCCACGCACGCGGCGTTTTGGGCGGAGAAAATACGCGGCAACCGGGAGCGGGACAGGCGTGTCGACCTGGAGCTGTCGGCACTCGGTTGGCGTGTGCTGACCGTTTGGACGTGCGGGCTTAAACGCGGCGAAAAGGAGCGGACGTTGGAGGCTTTGGCGCAAACAATACGAAACGATAATAAATGATATGTCCGGCGCGTTTAAGTTCGGAAATATATATACCTTTGCCTTATGAATCAGAAGATATGAACACTGCGGAGAGAAGTTTGTATATTGATTGCCGGGACGCGGTGCGCGTACCGTTCCCCGCTCCGGAGAACCCCCGCTTCCGATTTATCGATTTGTTTGCGGGCATCGGGGGTTTCCGTCTGGCGATGCAGAGCTTGGGCGGGGAGTGCGTGTTCTCTTCCGAATGGGATGCCGATGCGCAAAGGACTTATTACGCCAACTTCGGCGAAACGCCCGCGGGGGACATCACGCTCGAGACGACGAAAGCGCTTATCCCGCCGGGGTTCGACGTTCTTTGCGCGGGCTTCCCTTGTCAGGCGTTCTCCGTTGCCGGGCATCGCAAGGGGTTCGACGAGGCACGCG
Source organism: Prevotella sp. (assembly GCA_021204565.1). Classification (GTDB taxonomy): domain Bacteria; phylum Bacteroidota; class Bacteroidia; order Bacteroidales; family Bacteroidaceae; genus Prevotella. The sequence continues at coordinate 4,625 of JAJPZE010000258.1, forward strand.
GCACGCTGTTCTTCGACGTGGCGGAGATACTGCGCCGCTTTCGTCCGAAGGCGTTCTTTCTCGAGAACGTCAAGGGTTTGCTTATCCACGACAGGGGGCGGACGATAAAGCTGATATTACGTACCCTGCGCGACGAGCTCGGGTATTTCGTTCCCGATCCGCAGACGGTCAACGCGCTCGACTTCGGTGTGCCGCAACACCGCGAGCGAGTGTATATCGCCGGCTTTCGCGGCGATACCGGCGTAACGGCGTTCGATTACCCGGCACCAATCGACCGGACAAAGACCTTCGCCGACGTGAAAGAGGAGAAACCCGTGTCGGTGAAATATTATCTCTCGACGCAATATCTGAAGACGCTTATAGCGCATAAGGAGCGGCACGCCGCGCGCGGCAACGGGTTCGGATATGAGATTGTCGGCGACGACAGCCCGGCGAATGCCATTGTAGTCGGGGGTATGGGCAGGGAGCGTAACCTCGTGCGCGACAACCGTCTGACCGACTTCACGCCCGTTACGCATATCAAAGGAGAGGTAAACCGCGAGGGCATACGCCGTATGACCCCGCGTGAATGGGCAAGGTTGCAAGGGTTTCCCGACAGCTTCCGTATTGTCGTCTCCGACGCTTCGGCATACAAACAGTTCGGCAATTCCGTCGCCGTCCCGGCGATACGCGCAACCGCGAAAGAGATATTAAAACGAATAAACCTATACGATGCTGACGGGAAATAAAGGCGAATGGAGCGAGATATACACGCTTCTGAAACTGCTCGGCGAGGGAGAGGTGTACGCCGGAGACGAGCAATTGAACAAGATAACGGAGTTGATTTACCCCGTGGTGATGATATTGCGCGAGGAGACGGCGCGTCGTATCGAGTTCAAACGGGAGCGGACGACGATAGAGATACAAACGTCCGCCGGTGACAAACGGCTGACAATAGATGCGGTGGTGTTTCTCGATATGGCAGAGAAGCTGTTGCGCCGGATTAACTCCGTGTCGGGCGTGTTCGCCGTCCCGGCAATAGAGGAGTTTATGCATAGCATCTATTGCAACAGTCTTAAAGCC
>JAJPZE010000260.1 GCA_021204565.1 Prevotella sp.
GATTATAAGTATCAGCAGTCTCAAATCCGTCTTTTTCATTTCCTAATTGTATTTATAAGTTATAGATATATTTACGTTTCTGCCCGGCATCGGGTAATGCGCCACAATGCAATAGTTCTTGTCGAGTATGTTTTGCGCGGTGCATTTCAACTCCATTTCGCCTTGTTTTATGCGTATCGTGCGGTATATTGACGCGCCTAACTCGCCATATCCGGCGATGCGCGTGCCGGCGTTATGCTCGTTGGTTGCCCATGTCGCGGAGACGAAGAGCAGAGTTGTCGAGATATTCGCGAACGGGTTGAGCCACGTCAGAGTTGCCGTCCCGCTATGGCGCGGCGTATATGCAATCTGTTGCGGGGTGAAGTCATGATTTGTCGGACGTGTCTTTACGTCTTGCAAACTGTAATTTACTGTCAGCCCTATGCTTTGCTTTGGGGAGAACGCCCAATAGGTATCAGCCAGTAAATCCATACCTTTCCCGGCGGTTCGCCCGACGTTTACGTATTGATAAACGAACATATTGACCGGTATGGACACAATTTTGTCCCTTACGGAGTTTATGTATACGTTTGCCGACGCGGTGATGCCGAAACCCCTGTTGCTCTCCGGCGCGCGGCGGAAACTAAGCCCGAGGTTCGCTTGGCGCGTTTTTTCGGGGCGGAGCGTCTGCGTTCCGAGATGATAATAATACAGCTCGGTCATAGTCGGAACGCGGAAGATGTCCTTTGCCGAGAGACGTATATAAAGCTCTCTGCCGCGTAATAAGCGGTATGAAGCCCCGAACGCGGGCGACAGGCGGTGCGCTTTATCAACGTCGGAGCGGAGAACTTGCCCCGTCAGAGCGAGCCTCCCGGCGGCGTATTTCGCCGATAGCGCCTGCAGAAAGGCGTTGCGGCGGGGGCGCGGACAAGCGCTCAACGTGGTGTGCATACGGTCGTGCCAATAATCAAAAGAATAACCCAACGCAAGTCCGCGGACGGGTGTGAAGAGGACGGATGCCGTGCCGTAATACTCGCGGGATAAGTAATGCTCGCTCCGTATGCCCCCCGACGGCTGACCGTTGCGATAGTTCTGCTCCGTCATATCTATCCTCGCCGCCGCTCTGAACCGCCATTTCTCCGAAAAGGACGTGCGGTATTGTTCGGTTATAAATAAGGTTTTGTCGCGCAGGAGCTCGTCGTTATCGTTGTTATAGAGCCGCACAATGCCCGGCAACTCGCGGTAATTGTCGCTCAGGCGGATAGTTGTCCGGAGCGAGGAGCGGTTGTCCGGGCGGTAAAGAACGTCGCCGGAGAGGTATCCCTGCTTTGTAGCGGAGTTGCGCCGGCGTTCGTAATGCGTGTCGGCACCGTTGCTTATAAGAAACTTGTAATTATTTTCCGCCTGCGAATATCCGCCCTGAAAGCTTACATCAGCCCGCTTTATACGCCGTGCGAACGACGCCGACGGCGACCAATACCCCCAGCTGCCCGCCGCAACAGCCGCCCTCACGCCCTGCTCCTGCTGCGTTTCAATGTTGAGCGTTGCGGCTTTGGAGAAGCAACGGGCGGGGAGAAAGATGTCGGAAAAGCCGGTCGCGGTCAGCGTCATTCCCGATATTTCCGAGAGGGGGAACTGCTGTAAATCGGTCTGTCCGCTAAGCGCGTCGGGCAGGGGAAGACCGTCGAGAGCGACCGCGACATGCCCGCTGCCCAAGCCTCTGACGCTAATTGTCTTCATCCCTCCCGCGCCCCCGTAGTCCCTGAGAGTAACTCCCGGCAAACGCCGAAGAGCCGAAGAGATGTCGGAAACGGACAAGCTGGCGAAGTCGGACGCGGAAAGCGAATAACGCGGAGCTATATCATTCACGTCATCAGCCGGGCGCACGCCCGTGATGCGCACCTCATCCACGTCGTATGAAGCGGATATACTGTCGCCCTGCGCATACGTTACAATGCACACTGACAGCATGACTAACGCGAGAAGAATCCTCAATTTGTCTTTTGATTCGCTCTATCCCGTACCGTCTCTCGCGGCCTTAGGGTCTCCCGAAACGGAGGCAACGGCAGGTCTTCTGACTTGCAACCGCCGGCAAACACCTTCTCAACCGCAACGCAGGTCAATGGCTCATCGTTTGCCGGACATAATGGTCGCTCACAGCAGCGGGACTGTCCGGGATTTCCACCCGATTCCCTTTTAATCGCCCATCACTCGTGATGAGGCGAACCGATTGCGCCGCAAAGGTAATGATAAAAATAATGTATTACGAAAGAGTGGTTGCCTTTTCGTCTCCCCGCTTCCCCTCTCGCGCCTTTCCCGGCAAGCGGTTATCCGCCTCACGACATTGACTTTGTCGAGCTTCGGCTGTACTCGGCAAATCGAGCAAGCTCGTTTGCTCTCGTTGGCACGAACCTTCGTTCTCCTCTTTCGTAATATAACGCCGCCAATACGCAAAGATAAGCGTAGTGAGGGGCAGAGCGAGGATTAAACCGATGAAGCCTAAGAGCGAACCCCATACGGAAAGCGCCAAGAGAAGCACCGCCGGGTTAAGACCCATAGCGCGCCCCATAATCTTAGGTATCGTAACAAAATCGGTTATGACCTGCACAACCGCAAAAACCAACACCGCCGAGCCGAAAATAATCCAGAAGTTTTGCCCCGTATCAGCCGCCTTGAGCATAGCTAAGAGTGCCGTCGGAATAAGCGCAATAGCGTGAAGATAAGGGACAAGGTCGAGTATGCCGATAAGTATGCCCAAACCTATAGCCATAGGGAAATCGATAATAGTGAAGCCAATGCAAAACATCACCCCCATACACAGCGCGACCAACCCCTGTCCGCGGATATATGAATTTAAGGCTTTCTCGACGTCGGACATCACTCCCGACCAGAACGGACGCACCTTTTCGGGGAACATACGCACCCAATTAGACGCCAAATACTCATAGTCTTGCAGGATAAAAAACATGTACAAGACAACTATACACGAAGCAATGACGCTTATAACCGCATTTACCGTGTAGCCTAAGAACGACATTAAATGCCCCATAACCGACGACAAGGCGTCCGAAAAGCCGCCGCCCTCAAAGTACGAACGTATGCTGTCCTCGTTGTCACGCAAGAAATCGCGGATTGCGGGGATAACATCACGGGTATAGCCGCGTTGCTCCGCATAATTCGAAATAAACTCTCCGAGCGTCTCGAACTGCCGCACCATCGGCGGAATAATTAGCCAGACAATACCCGCGACGACAACTATGACAAACAACAGAGTAATCACCGTCGCCACGGCACGTATCCTCACGCGGAGACGGTACTGCACGAAACAAACGAGCGGATAAAGCAGATAAGCAAGGAAACAAGCGAGGAAGAAAGGCAACAACACGCCGCTCAGATACCTTACAACAAAGAACACCGCCACGCAAAGCAACGCAATGCCCGCGAACCGGATAACTTTATCCAACGTATATCTCCGCTCCATAACGCCCCCACATAATCTATATGCCGCCCTCAACCTTAATAAAGCAATCACGGCAAAGGGGTTCGTATTGATCCGCTTCGCCGAGAAGGACGCGCTTGTTGTTAGCTACAAGGCGGTGGCTGACATACGCCTGCGCCCCGCATTTGACACAAATGGCGTGCACTTTCGTTACGTCGTCCGCCACGGCACACAACGCCGGCATTGGTCCGAACGGATGTCCGAGATAATCCATATCCAAGCCCGCGACAATCACGCGCACCCCTTTCGCCGCCAATTCCTTACATACATCTATGATAAAATCGTCGAAGAACTGCGCCTCGTCGATACCTACAACATCCGTTTCCGACGACAGAAGCAATATCGAAGCGGAGCCGTCAACCGGCGTGGAGGGTATTGCGTTATGGTCATGACTTACGACATCGCCCTCGGAATATCGGGTATCGATTGCCGGTTTGAACACTTCGACCGTCTGTCTTGCAAACTTTGCTCTCCTCAGACGTCGTATCAGCTCCTCGCTCTTGCCCGAGAACATCGAGCCGCAAATCACCTCTATCCGCCCCCGCCGGCACCTCTCGCCACCCGAATTGTCAGTCATAATGCATTAGGAATGTCCGCTCTGTACGGGCGCAAAGGTAAACACTACGCCTTTGATATACAAATAAACACCTCCCTTTTTCTCCTCTCCTCAGACGTCATACCCGCCCTCAAACATCCTCATTTATATCTTCTTGTTGCGTAAAAGCGCCGTTCTTAGAGTGTAAAAGCGGCGTTCTTAGGGTGTAAAAGCGCCGTTCTTAGAGTGTAAAAGCGCCGTTCTTAGGATGTAAAAGCGGCGGTTTAGCGTTATTATTTCTGTGGTTTAAGGCGGCGTACACGTATATATGAGGGTTCGCGATGTTATGTTTGAGATATGTTTATACGGGTTGGTTCCCGGCACGGACGTGCAAAAACACGGCTTTTGTTTGCCCGTTAAGCTTGCTTGCACTATCTTTGCCTTTCGGAACAATAATCATTTCCGGGTAATGACACTTACCAAAATAGCTCAACAAATATTCCGTCACCGCCGGCAACGCATAGCGTTGTACGCCACGGATACGGCGGACATACAGCGCCGGGTATTGAACAATCTCGTTGCGAAAGCAAAGGAGACGGAGTACGGGCGGGTACATCATTTCGACTCCATACATACGTATGACGACTTTGCACGTCTTGTCCCGCTCGCCACGTACGAAGATTTGAAAGGCGATATCGACTGTATGCGGCGCGGCGAACGTGATGTGCTCTGGCCCGGACAAGTAGTTCACTACGCCAAATCGTCGGGCACAACCAACGATAAATCCAAGTTTATCCCCGTCAGCCGCGAGGGTTTGAAAGACATACACTACCGCGGAGGGACGGATGTAGTTGTGCTCTACCTTGCCGAACACCCCGAAAGCCGCCTCTTCGACGGCAAGTCGCTAATACTCGGAGGGTCGCACACGCCCAACTATAACACACCTAACTCTATCGTCGGCGACCTCTCAGCCATCCTTATAGAGAATATCAACCCCCTCATGCGTCCGTTTTGGGCGATACGCAAAAGCACCGCATTGCTTGCCGATTTCGAAGTTAAGCGCGACCAAATCGCCCGCGAGCTGATTGCGCGGAAGCACGTTACGAGCCTCTCCGGCGTGCCCTCGTGGATGCTCTCCGTCCTTATCCGCGCTCTCGAGATATCGGGTAAGGAAACGATTGACCGGCTTTTGCCCGACCTTGAAGTGTTCTTTCACGGGGGCATATCGTTTGTTCCTTACCGCCCGCAGTACGAAAGAATCATCCGCAAACCCGGCATGACGTATATGGAGACGTATAACGCCTCGGAGGGATTCTTCGGGATACAAGACTGCCGGAGCGACACTTCGATGTTGCTTATGGTTGACTATGGCGTGTTCTATGAGTTTTGCCCTACGGAGTATATCTCCGCTGACGGCCGTGTTGAGGATATGTCGCGCGTCGTCCCGATAGAGGGGACGGAACTCAACCGCAACTATGCGATGATTATAACGACTAATTGCGGCTTGTGGCGCTACGTCATCGGCGACACCGTGAAGTTCACTTCCGTCCGTCCGTATAAGTTTATTATAACCGGGAGAATCAAGTCGTTTATCAATGCCTTTGGTGAAGAACTGATAGTGGATAACGCCGACAAGGGACTTCAAGCGGCGTGTGAAGCAACGGGAGCGGAGGTTGCCGACTACACCGCCGCACCTATATATATGAACGACGACGGACAATGCCGGCACCAATGGCTGATAGAGTTCGCCAAAGAGCCCGCCGACGTGCGTATGTTCGCCGCCATATTAGACCGGCGCTTGCAACAACTTAACTCCGACTACGAAGCGAAACGATATAAGAACATCACTCTCCAACCCTTGGAGATAGTGGTTGCACGGCGCTCGCTGTTCAACGACTGGCTTAAAGGACGCGGTAAATTAGGCGGTCAGCACAAGATACCCCGTCTGTCGAACAGCCGCACCATCATCGACAAACTGCTTGAGATGAACGCGGGCAAAGGATGAACCGCCGGATGAAAACTGTTGACAGCCGATGAAGAAGCTTCTCTTTATATTCATCGCCGGCGCGGTGTTGATTGCCGTCTCGTGCGCCCGCATGGGCAGTCCCGACGGGGGTTGGTACGACGAGAAGCCGCCTGTCGTATTAGGCACATACCCTTCCGACGGCTCGGTCAACATCAAGGAGAAGAAAGTGCGCATAGCGTTTGATGAGTATGTTGTAATTGACAACGCCACGGAGAACGTCATTATCTCTCCCCCGCAAATAGAGCAGGCGGATATCAAGACAAAGGGCAAGAGCATCATAGTGGAGTTGGAGGACAGCCTTAAAGAGAATACAACCTATACAATAGACTTCTCCTCCGCCATAAAGGATAATAACGAGGGGAACGTGATGGGGAATTTCACGTATTCTTTCTCTACCGGCGAGGCGATAGACACTATGCAGACGGCGGGGTACGTCTTGGATGCGGAGACGCTGGAGCCGTTGGAAAGCGTGCTTGTAGGTCTGTATGCGGTCAGCGATACGATAACGGAAGACACGGCAATCGTAAATCAATTTCATACGGAACCTATGCTCCGGGTTGCCCGCACCGACGCTGCGGGACACTTTTCGATAAAGGGCGTGAAGCCGGGAGAGTACCGCATATATGCTTTGAACGATGTCGACGGCAACTTTCTCCTCACTCCGGGCGGCGGGGAACAGACCGCTTTCTTCGACGAAACTATCGTTCCGACGGTCGTTGACGATACCCGGCAAGACACCACATGGCTCGATTCGCTCCGCATAAAGAGCATCGACGTGGTGGAATACAAGCACTATCTGCCCGACAATATTACGCTCAGGGCATTCACGGAGGAACAAACGACACGCAACTTTATCAAAAGCGACCGCACGGAAGAAAAGAAATTCTCGCTCATATACAGCTATGGCGACTCGCTTTTGCCCGACGTACGCGGGCTGAATTTTACGCTCGAGGGCAACTATATCACGGAAGTGAGCGAGAAGAAAGACACCGTAACCTATTGGTTAACCGACACCACGCTCGTCAATACCGACTCTCTTGAGATTGAAATGACCTATCGGATGACCGACACTCTTGGGGTATTGGTCAGCCAAACCGACACTCTGACGCTTCTCCCTAAGATTTCTTACGAGCGGCGGCTTAAGCTCAAGCAAGACGATTACGACGATTGGCTTAAGAAAGAAAACAAGAAAAAGAAGCGGGGACAACCCTACGACTCCGTTATGCCCCCACCTGAACTGAAGTTTCAGTCTAACTTAAAGAATACGTTAGACCCCGACCAGAACATCACATACGAATTTGAGACTCCCGTTGAGCTGATAGACACCACGAAGATACATCTGTACATAAAACGCGATACGCTTTGGTACAACGCCCGTTGGCTGTTCGAAGAGAAAGCGGGAAGCAACATCCGGACCTACGAATTGAAAGCGGAATGGCAACCCGGATGCGAGTATAGCGTCGAATTAGATTCGGCGGCGTTCGTTGATATCTACGGTAATGCGTCGAAAGGACAAAAGAACGGTCTGAGAGTAAAGGCGTTGGAAGAATTCGGGACGTTACAAGTGAATATCCCCGCGCTTGCCGGACAGCCGGTCTTAGCCCAACTCATGGAGCAAGGGGAGAAGGTTGTTAAGGAGTATCGTATGACCGACGGCGTGGCGAAATTTTGGTTCTTGTCGGAGAAGGATTACTTTCTGAGAGTGATTGTCGACAGGAATGACAACGGGAAATGGGATAGCGGACGCTTTGATTCCTTACTTCAACCGGAAGAAGTATATTATTATTCGAAGCCTATCAGCTGCCGCGCGAAATGGGATATAACCGAGACGTGGAATCCTTTCGCCCGCCCTCTCAACGAGCAAAAACCCTCACAACTCCGCAAAGGAGCTTCATCCTCGCGGGGCAAAACCACACAAACAAACAAGAACGCACAACGTGCGGAGAAGCTTGGAATAGAGTTGCCGGAATATTTGAAATGATCTTTTGCAAACGTATTGCGGCACTCGTGCCGCTCCTCATGTTATCCGTGATTCTCCGTGCGCAATGTCCGCTTGAGAATACGGCTATACTCGGGAACGAAGTGATCTCATATAACATGTACTTTAACTGGCAGTTTGTCTGGGTCAAAGTCGGCACGGCGTCGATGTCGACCACAAGTACGACTTATCAAGGGGCGAGCGCATTCCGCACGTCCCTTATTACAAGGGGCAACGGCAAGGCAGATAAATTCTTCGTTCTGCGGGACACACTGACCGGATATTGTACGCAGACGCTCTCTCCGCTCCATTACCGCAAGGGCGCTCAGGAGGGCTCATACTACACCGTCGACGAGGCTTCATACTCGTATCCCGACGGGAAATGCCGGGTCAAACTGCACCGGCAGAAGAACGACGGCACACATGTGAGGGATACAAAGACGCTGAATCACTGCGTATATGATATGGTCAACCTCTTCCAACGCGCACGTTCCTTTGACCTTGCCGGCTTGGCAAAGGGGCACGAAATTAAGTTCGAAGTAACCGACGGCGTAAAAATCATCGACGCTCTACTGCGTTATCGCGGCAAGGAAACGGTTAAGGGAGACAACGGGAAGAAATATTCTTGCCTGCGTCTCGAGTATATTCAAATCGTCAAAGGTAAGGAAAAGCAGATTGCCTGCTTTTATGTAACCGACGACGCACACCATATCCCCGTCCGCATCGACCTTAGTCTGCGCTTCGGCAGCGCTAAGGCGTACCTTACGAATATGCAGGTTACGGGCAATTAGACATCATCTCTTTCGCCCCGTCCCGGCAGATAAGGCGCAACAAATGCTCAACCGCCGCCTCTTCGGATATGTTCTTTTCAACGCACTCTTTGCCCTTATAGAGCGACACCTTGTGCGGTCCCGCGCCGACATACCCGTAGTCAGCATCCGCCATTTCGCCGGGACCGTTGACTATGCACCCCATTATCGCCACCTTTAACGTGTTTATACGCGGATTGTCTTGTGCGGCGGCGGTCAGCGCGCTCTTCACTTTCGTTACGGTTGCGTTCAGGTCGTAGAGTGTTCGCCCGCAACCGGGGCAAGAGATGAACTCGGTTTTAGTGAACTTCAACCCCGCCGCTTGGAGGATTGCATCGGATAATTCGCTCTCTTTCGCGTCATTATTATATATCTCCAACCCCGTTGCACGGCGGTCGATAAGTAATGTCGAGGCCGTCATCGCCGCCTTCAAAGCGAGGTCTTCGCTACCCTTTTCGTTGAAATAAAGGCGCAACACGCCGCCAGTAATCTCAGCTTCCCGGCGTCTTCTTACACACTCGCCGGCGTACTCAACCAACTTCTTCGCCACCGGTATCTCCGCTTCCGGCTCTTCCGAGAGCGATACACGTATCGTGTCGCCTATCCCTTCGGTCAGCAACGCGCCTATTCCGAGCGCGGATTTTATCCGTCCGTCCTCGCCCTGACCCGCCTCGGTAACGCCCAGATGCAGAGGATAATGCATGTCTTCGCTATCCATTGCCTCGACAAGAAGTCGGACCGAGCGCACCATAACCACCGTATTGCTCGCCTTAATCGACACAACAACGCGCCTAAAACCCTCTCTCTTGCACACCCTAAGGAACTCCATACAACTCTCTACGATACCCTCAGGCGTATCGCCATAGCGGTTCCTGATGCGGTCAGACAAAGATCCGTGATTGACTCCGATACGCACAGCCGTGCCGTGAGCCTTGCAGACGTTAAGAAAGAGCGTAAATCTGTCTTCCGCTTTCCTTAGCTCGCGATTGTATTCTTCATCGGTATATTCGTGCTTTATAAAACGTCTTGCGGGGTCGGTATAGTTTCCGGGATTGATACGAACCTTTTCGCAACAACGCGCCGCAATATCTGCAACGTCGGCATTGAGGTGTACGTCGGCGACAAGAGGTACGTCGCAACCGCGCTCGCGCAAAGCTTTGCGGATGTTATACATATTCTCAGCCTCGCGCCGCCCCTGCGTCGTGAGGCGCACTATCTCGCCTCCGGCATTCACTATGCGCAGTATTTGCTCCACCGCCGCGCAGGTATCGTTGGTGTCGACATTAGTCATCGATTGCACTCTTATCGGCGCGTCCCCTCCGACAACTACGTTCCCGACCCGCACGGGCGCACTAATTCGTCTTGTATTCATAACGTATCGCCGCCAAATCGCTATTTGCTTTCTCTATCTTTTCGCACAAACCGGCTTTGTATTTCTCCAATTTTGCCGCGACGGAGCTATCGCCAAGCGCAATCATTTCACAGGCGAGGATAGCCGCGTTCGCAGCTTGATTGACGCCAACTGTTGCAACAGGTATGCCGGGAGGCATTTGGACGATACTCAATAGCGCATCTAATCCGTCCAACATTCCCTTTACGGGCAAGCCGATAACGGGCAGCGTGGTGTGCGCCGCAATAGCTCCCGGCAACGCCGCAGCCATACCCGCCGCCGCAATAATTACTTTCACGCCCCGCCCTTTCGTATTAGAGGCGAAGCGAGATACTTGCTCAGGCGTGCGGTGAGCCGATAAGGCGTTCAGCTCGAACGGCACTCCCAATTCATTTAAGAATACGCAAGCCTTCTCCACAACCGGCATATCGCTCGCCGACCCCATAATTATACTTACCAACGGACTCATACTCTTATATCTTTATACTTCAATGTTTAAGAAGACAATCATTCATACGAACAACACCACGGCCACAGCCAAAGCAAACCCTAACAGGTATCCCGTAAGCACTTGCGAGAGGGTATGCAGGCGGAGAACCATACGCGCCGAGCATACCAGACCCGATATTATAAGAGCCAAACACAGCCACCACAACAGATAAAATCCGAAGATTAAACTGAAAGAAACTAACGTCCCGGTTACCGCACCGATAGCTGCGGAGTGGGTTGATACCTTGAGCCACACGTTCACAAATGCGCAAACGAGTTGCACGGCGAGGGCAATGACAAGCAGCGAACTTATGAAATGGGGAATATGAAAGTAGTTCATGATGTAGTAACAAGCAAAATAACTGAGCATGGAGATTATGTACGGCACGGCGCGACGCTCTTTCTTGCCCAACTGGAACATCTTCCAGCCGTGATAATTGCCGTACAGACGTATCAGAAGAGTAGGGATGAGGACGGTGAAGAGCCATACTAACGCGACGACAGTCAGCTTGTATTCCCAAGTCAGAAGGCTCAAATAGCTGAACAAGAACAGAATTATCATCCCCGCCATAGGGAGATAAAACGGGCTGAAAACAAAGCTCAGCACACGCGCGGCAGCGGCAATCTTCTTCTCCATACCCTCTGTTATCTGTCCGCCCGAAGCTTGGAGACGGGTATCCCCATCTTGTCTCTGTACTTCGCTATTGTGCGCCGGGCGATGTTATAACCCCTCTTCCTCATCTCTTCGACCAGTGCTTCGTCGCTCAACGGACTGCGCTTGTCTTCTTTGTCAATCACATCCCTAAGCGCCGCGCGCACCGCCCGCGTCGACAGTTCTCCCCCGTCTTGCGACGCAAAACTATCGGTAAAGAAATGCCGGAGCGGAAATATTCCCCACTGCGTGCTTGCGTATTTCTCGTTGCTAACACGGGAGACGGTCGACAAATCCAGACCTGTTGCGCTCCCTATGTCCTTAAGAATCATCGGGCGCAGGTCGCTTTCTTCGCCCGTAACAAAATATTTATGTTGCCGGGAGATTATTGCGCTCATCACCGCTTTCATTGTTCTTTGGCGCGAGCGCAACGCTTCAATAAACCAATTTGCCCGCTCAACCTTGTTGCGAACGTAGAGCATCGCCTCCTTATACGGCTTGCCGAGCGGTTTGTCCGATTGTTTTTTATACCGGTCGAGCATATCGGAGAAGGTATCGGAGACGACGAGAGAGGGGATGTTACGTGTGTTTATGTCGAACGCGATATGTCCGTTTTCGTCGGGCGGATAGACGGTGAAGTCGGGCGTAATCTGTTGTGTGCTCCGCCCTATGCTTTCTCCGAGCGCCGCGCCGGGCTTGGGATTGAGCCGCCGGAACGCTTGTTTGAGAGTGTCTATCTGTACATCATTAAGACTCAAACCCTCCTTTATTTTATCCCAACGCATACGTGTGAACGCGGCAAAGTACTTATCCGTAACGGCGAGCATGCACGTCTTGAGCCGCCCCTCCTCCATTCGCTCAATCTGCAACCTCAGACATTCCTGCAACGAACGTGCGCCCAAGCCCGGCGGATCAAACTCTTGAAGCTTGCGCAACACGCGCTCCACCTCGTCTTTATCCGTATCGACGTATTCGTAAATCACAAGTTCATCGGCGAGTACGTCTGTGTCTTTACGCAAAAAACCGTCGCTGTCGAGACTCCCGATGAGGTACTCCATTATTTTCTTTTCCTTGTCGGTGAGTTCCGATTCCCCCATTTGTTCGGTCAGCCGGTCGCGGAAAGAGGGCGTTGCAGCGTAGGCGAAACCGCCCGTGCCGCTATCTTCACGATTGTAAATACTGTCTTTTTCCGGTGGCTCGTCGTCGCTCTCCATGCTTTCGAGCGCACGATTGAGCTCGTCTTGACGCTCTTCACGCTCCGCCTCTCCCTCGTAATCATCGTCATAATTATCGTCCCGCGCGTCGTCGAACCCATCCGCAGGCTCTTCGTCGAGCGCCTTTTCGAGCGCCGGGTTATCGTCTAATTCGGCGTTTATACTCTGCTCCAACTCTGCGGCGGACATACCGAGCAGACGCACATTGAGCAGTTGCTGACCGGTAATATGTTGCTGCGCAACAAGCTTCTGCTCTTGTATTTGCTCCTGATTCAGCGTCTGCGGCATAACCGAACGTCAGTTTATATAATTATGAACATTGTCCCGCGCACTCCCTCAGCTTTCAACAAACGTGTCGAGCAGCGCGGTGTAATATGCCTTGAAATCAGCCCAGCGATAATACGGACCCTCTATGGGGGTTATCGGGAGTGTTGTCTCCTCCTCGTTGAGCAACACTTTAATCCACACGTCGCTATCGTCCGGGTCGGCGCGGTAAAAGATTATCTGAATGTTGCACGCCATCGGGAGAATGCGATAGTTGTACCAACCGTTGTCAAGAGCTTCGCCCGGGTGCATCAGGCGCCCGTATCCGTTGAGGTCTAAGAGGCATGCAAGGGGCAGAACCATTGTGTCGTGACCGAACCGGAGCGTAGCTCCCGGGCGCGGCAGGGCAATGCAAGAGTCCGCCTCTTCAATTATCTTGCGCAAGAGATTGCGTTGTATAAACGGTTGTCTGCCCCCGTTGAGCGTGCTCCGACCGTAGTGCGCGAACCACCAGATATTAGCGCTTTGCCAGAGCGTGAACAGCTCGTCGCCGGTAAAAAGGTCGTAGAGGGAAAGCGTGTGGCGTATTTCCGAGTCCTGGATGATGTTCGCAAGGTTGAACAGACGTCGGTAGAGGAGCAACGGCTCAATACGTTCCGAGACGAATGCCGTATCGGTGAAGAGCGTCGTAAGCAACCTTTCGGGGTGTATGTTCTCCATATCCCAATCGTATGTATATGTCTCCGTCGCCTCGTTCTTCCCCTCTTCTTCTTGGAGAAGACTATCGCGAAAGTTCATATAATACATATCGTGCATACTCGCGTCGCTCCTTATCCTGAGCGCCGGATTAAGACCTTTGAGCTCGAGTAACGCATTCTCCATCGACAAGATACATCGTATAACGACAGTGCTTTTAGCGTCAACCGACGCGCTGTCGGCAAAGATTTCGGGGAACCTTTCGTACATTCTCCGGGCAATGTCTCTATGTTGCTGCGCTCCGAGAGGCGTCAATTCGCCGTATCTGTCCCGAGCTTCGGCGTACATCAAATCTATATTATGCATCAGACGCACGCCCCTTTCTGTCAGCACACCGGCACTATCGGCGGCGTGAAACACAGCGTAAGGCTCCTCGTAAGCTTCTATCCCGTCGTGATAACGCGAGCCGTGACGCCCGTAATGAGATATGTAAAACGGCTTCTTACCTGCCGGCGCGGGGGTCAATTCCTTAGCCGGAGCGGGGTACGCAAAGTAGTTACTGCCCGACTTACATGGGTTCCTGTCTATCTCCTCCTTAGCCGTTTGAGAGTAAGCGGCGAGGAAGAGGAGCGAGAAAACAATTGTTGTTATGTTGCGCATTGTCTTGTTTGTTTTGTGCAAAGATATAGTTTAAGTCCGGTATTTTATCCGGTTATGATGCGTTTAATATCGTTCAGTTTGTTCAGCGCTTCTACGGGCGTGAGGTTGTCAATATCCGTTCCGATAATCTCGTCGCGCACTTGCGAGAGCACGGGATCGTCCAATTGGAAGAACGAAAGCTGCTCTCCCGTTTCCCTTGCGGGCACTATTTTATCGGTTGCAACGGCGCTGCCGACGCCCGCGTTCTCCCTTTCCAAATCGCTTAACACCACTTTTGCACGCCTTACAATACTCATCGGCATGCCCGAAATCTCGGCTACGTGTATGCCGAACGAATGCTCCGACCCTCCGCGTTCCAACTTCCTGACGAATATAACCTGTCCGTTGCTCTCGCGCACGGCGATGTTGAAGTTTTTTATTCGTTTGAAATGACGCTCCATTTCGTTCAGTTCGTGATAATGCGTGGCGAACAGAGTGCGTGCGCGGGCGGAGGTTGTCTCGTGCAAATACTCCACTATTGCCCACGCTATTGATATGCCGTCGTAGGTCGAAGTGCCGCGCCCGAGCTCGTCGAAAAGAATTAACGAGCGGTCGGTTGTGTTGTTCAGTATGTTCGAAGCTTCGGTCATCTCAACCATAAACGTAGATTCTCCGAGCGATATGTTGTCCGAAGCGCCCACGCGGGTGAATATCTTGTCAACTATTCCGATACGTGCCGACTCGGCGGGGACGTAGCTCCCTATCTGCGCGAGCAGAACTATCAGAGCCGTCTGACGGAGCAGAGCCGACTTGCCGGCCATATTCGGACCGGTTATGATGAGTATTTGTTGGGTTTCATTGTCAAGGTACACGTCGTTGGGAACGTACTTTTCGTCCGCCGTCATCTGCGTTTCAATAACCGGATGGCGTCCGTTCTTTATGTCTATTACATACGAATCATCTATCACGGGGCGGACATAATGACGCTCCTCTGCCGTGTCGGCGGCAGACAAAAAACAATCTAATTGCGCAACAATGCTTGCATCCAACTGCACCGGAGCTATGTAACGGCTCAGCTCGCCCACAAGTTCCGTAAACAGTTTCTCCTCTAATGACAGTATCTTTTCGTCTGCCCCGAGTATCTTTTCCTCATATTCTTTGAGCTCCTGAGTAATGTAACGCTCCGCCTGGGCAAGGGTCTGCTTGCGCACCCAGTCCGCAGGAATATTGTATCTCGACGGGTTACGCACCTCAATATAATAGCCGAAAATATTGTTGTACCCAACTTTCAGCGACGTTATACCCGTCCGGTTAATCTCGTTTTCTTGTATATTGAACAGGTAATCCCGGCCTCCTTGCGATATGTTTCTCAGTTCGTCCAATTCGCTATTATATCCCTTGCGTATCACGCCCCCCTTATTCACGCTCATCGGAGGCTCCGCAACCAACTCCGTTTCTATCCTTTCGCACAGCCCGACACACGGGTCAAGCGCCCCGCCCATACTCTTAAGCGTCGCGTTATCCGCGTTCATACATTCGTCTTTCACCTCTTTCACGAGCCGTAAAGCACGAGCCAATTGCACCACTTCACGGGGACTGATTCTCCCGACCGATACTTTTGAGACTATCCGCTCTATGTCGCCAATGCCCCTGAAACACTCTTTCAGCGCCTCGCGCATAGCCGGCCGGCGGAAGAAACATTCGGTTGCGTCGAGCCGGAGATCTATTTCGTGCTTGTCTTTTAAGGGAAAAACGACTTGGCGGCGTAACAAACGGCTCCCCATCGGCGTAGATGTACGGTCGATAATGTCAAGCAACGACAGCCCGTCATCATTCATCGGAGCAAACAATTCAAGGGCTTTAATCGTAAAGCCGTCTATGCGCACGTAACGCTCTTCCTCTATTCGCGACAGCGTTGTTATATGGCTCAAACGGGTGTGCTGGGTGATTTCGAGATAATGCATCACCGCTCCGGCGGCGATAATTCCGTTCTTCAGGTGCGCCACACCAAAGCCCTTAAGCGACTGAACCTTGAATTGTACAATCAGTTTGTTCTCCGCAAGCTCTTCCGAAAATACCCAATCGTCGAGCTCGAACGTACAATATTTGTCGCCGAAGAACTGCCGGAACTCCTTGCCGCATACCTTATCGTAGAGCACTTCCTTAGGTTGCATGTTGCTCAACAGCTTGCCGACGTAATCAACAGTGCCCTCGTCAACAAGAAATTCCCCCGTAGAGATGTCGAGAAACGATACGCCGCACGAGCCTTTACCGAAGTGCACGGCGGCGAGAAAGTTATTCCGGCGCCCGTCAAGGACATTGTCTTCCGTTACCACTCCCGGCGTAACGAGCTCCGTAATGCCCCGTTTGACAAGCTTTTTGGTCATCTTCGGGTCCTCCAATTGGTCGCATATAGCTACACGGCAACCCGACCTGATTAACTTCGGAAGATATGTATCCAACGCATGATAAGGGAACCCGGCCATAGCCACATCACCTTGTTTGCCCTTGCTCCCGGACCGCTTCGTCAAAGTCAGACCTAATATTTTGGCGGCCTTCTCGGCGTCTTCAAGATACGTCTCGTAAAAGTCCCCGCACCTGAAAAGTAACAACGCCTCCGGGTGTTTCGCCTTTAATGCAAGGAATTGCCTCATCATCGGAGTATTCTCTTCCGTATTCATAGCCATCTCGAACATTCGGTTTTCAGTTATGCAAATATACAAATTATTTATTACATATCCGCCCGGCAACTTTTCGCAGTTAACTTTTCGTTTGCTTTATTTATAACAAACGCACATACGTAAATCGCAGCCGCCCGTCTCCTTATAATCCGCTTTTGCAATGCCTTTTATATATTCAATGCATACCTCTCCCGACATGCACTATCGCTTGCGCGATAGTGCATGCATCATCTTATCTGCCGCAGGCGTTTTTATCCGTTTAGTTTTTGCGAAGCATGACCCCATATCATGGGTACCCTTTATATGGGGTTAAGGGTACCCATAACCCCATATCATGCCCCGCAAAACCTATGCTCATGCACGGCGTTGATTATCAATACGTTACGCCAAACCCCGCTTGCACTATTTTGACACATACATGTTTTGCTCCGCTCCGGCAAAACTTTTAATCAGAACGGAAACAGCAGGGGGAGAAAGAAAGTCATAACTATGCCGAGCAATATCTGCAAAGGCAAGCCGGCTTTAATGTAATCCATAAACTCATAACCCCCCGCCTTCATAACCAAAACGTTAGGCGGGGTGGAGAAAGGAGAGGCAAAACACATGCTCGCTCCAAGAGTTACGGCAAGGAGAAAAGCATAGGGGCTTACCCCCGTCTCCATAGCCGCGGTCAACGCTATGGGCGCCATAAGAACCGCCGTTGCCGTGTTGCTGATGAACATCGTCATAAACGACGTGGTGAAATAGATACCCGCAAGAAGCGCCGTAGGCCCGATAGAGCCGAGCATCTTAACAAGCGAATGAGCCATTATTGCCGACGCGCCGGTCTTGTCTAATGCGGTCGACATCGGCATCATCGCAGCTATAAGCACGATACTCTCCCAGTTTATCGTTTTATAAGCCTCTTCGACGCTACGCAAACAACCGGTAAGCACCATCAACAGAGCCGCCCCCATGATTGCCGTAACCGGCTGTATAGGGATGAAATCGAACACCATTGAGACGATCATACCCGTCATTATGATTAACGCAACCGGAGCTTTATAATCGAAAATTACCTTTTCGCGCTGCTCCTCAGGTTGCCCCAGAACAACCCAATCCCCGCCGCTCTCGAGCTTGCTTATATTCCGCCACGAGCCTTGAACCAACAACACATCACCCGTGCGCATAGTTTCTTCGGCGATATTATCCATAATATAATCGCCGTGACGGCGGATGCCGATGATGTTTATATTAAGTCTGTCGCGTATTCCGGAGTGCTTTATCCGGCTCCCCGCTATCTTCGAGCCCGGCATAACCACTATTTCAGCCATGCCGATGTCGTAAAAATCAATTCCGGATGTTTGTATTTCTCTCAGCTTTATGTCACTTTCAAAACGCTTAAACCCCTCTTTGTTGCCCGTAAGATAGATTATGTCGCCTTCTTCGAGACGTGAAGACGCGCTCGCCACCCTTTGCTTTATCTTCCTTATAATACGGTTCTTGTGTTTCTCCTCCTTGCGTATTTCAAGTATGGAGAGCCCGTAACGCCCCCTCAAATCCAATTCCGCCACGCTCTTGCCCTTTATTTGCGAATTGCCGGATATGCGGTATGTACGCAAATGAGTTTGGATATGATATTCATCGACCAACTGTTCGAGACTCTTTCCCCCGCCTTTCATATCTTCTTTACCCCTCTTTCTCTTCTCTAAAAACACATGACTCAACGGCAAAAGAACGATTATCCCGACAAACACGACCATAATTCCGACTGGGAAGAACCCGAAGAACGGCAACGGTTTATATCCCGCCGAAGAAAGCGTGTCGTTAATTATCAGGTTCGGCGGAGTGCCTATAAGCGTTAACATACCCCCCATACTGCTCGCAAAAGCAACGGGCATGAGCATGCGCGAAGGGCTCTTACCCGTTTGTGAACCCATACTCACGATTATCGGCATCATAATCGCAAGCGTGCCCGTATTGCTCACAAACGCACCTATAAATGAGGTTGTCGCCATCACGAGCACAAACATCAGCGTGTCTCTCCCTTTTGAAAACCGCATGATTCTGTTGCTCGCCTCTTTTGCTATCCCCGTTTGGAAAATCGCTCCGCTAATCACAAACAGACCAACCATCATTATAACGACCGACGAAGAAAAACCCGACAAAGCCTCTTCGGGGGTAAGAACGCCCGCAAGAAGCAATATCGTAAGCGCGCAAAGGGCAACTACATCAGCGCGTATCCTGCCCGTAATGAACATCATAACCGACAAAACGAGCACCGCCAACGTTATAATCATAATCTCTATCTATGTATTCTTCTTTATAAAAAGATAAATTTTTGTAGTGATGGTTATTACCGGTTGAAATGGTTGAAAATCATCTTAGAGAGCTTTATAGTTATGTTTTTACAAAGTTGAAACCGGTTTATAACACGTCTAAAAACGGAAACAAGCAGTGGTGGATAACAGTTTACACCGGTTTATACCATAATTTCCGCTATGTTTCAATTATTGTTTTCAACCCCTTTTCAACCGTTTTCATCTTTCGTATTTTGCTCTTTTGCTTGTTCCTTTCTCTCTTTAAGCCGCTCTTCTTTTGAGTTGAGAATGCTTTCAAGGAAATGTTTATCCTTGCGAATCTTGTCAAGAGTGAGGCGTGCAGCACGTTGTTGTGACTCCTTTTTCGAATATCCTTTGCCCTTGCAACCGGTTATTGTCTCGAGCATTATCTGATGTTCAAACATCGGATTACCGTCAGCATCCATTGCCTGCGACGTTAGTTCAAAGGATATTAATATACGGTTCTTTTGCGCCCATTCCAAGAGTTTGGATTTGAAATTAACCTCTTTATATGCAACCTTATCTATGTTTATGAGCCGCGTGAGTATCTTTTTCTCTACGAATTTCATACACGCATCGTACCCTAAATCCAAATAAAGCGCACCCACGAGCGCCTCAAACGTGTTGCCTCCAATGTATGAGTTGTGGCTGTAAGAATTGTTCGCTAAATGTATGAGCTTGGTTATGCCCATCTCTTTGGCGAGCTTTCCGAGCGTGTCGCGTTGCACTAATTTGGAGCGTGTAGTGGTCAGAAAGCCCTCGCGTTTGCCGGGAAAGTGGCGGAATACAATATCTCCGACTACCGCTCCGAGTATGGCGTCGCCCAAGAATTCTAACCTTTCGTTGTTCACCGGCTTGCCTTTCTCGTTGCGTTGCATCATGCTTTTATGCGAGAAAGCGAGGCGGTAAAGCTCGATGTTATGAGGGAAAAAGCCGGTAATGGAGTGCAGATTAAAATAAAGCTCCTTATCCTTAAGGAAGAGGAGCTTCATACGTATTATAATGTCTGACAACATTAATACTTCTTTATTATAATGTACGCATGGATGATGTGTCCTCCGAACCCGAATGCTTCATCATTATATATACTTCTTTATTATAATGCACGCATTGTGTCCTCCAAAGCCGAACGTGTTCGACAGTGCGGCACGTATAGTGCGCCGTTGAGCCGTATTAAATGTGAAGTTAAGATTATAGTCAATCTCCGGGTCTTCATCATCCGGGGCATGGTTGATTGTAGGGGGAACAATGTCGTTTTGTACGGCGAGAACGGTGAAGAGCGCCTCTATTGCGCCGGCTGCGCCAAGCAAATGCCCCGTCATACTCTTGGTTGACGAGATGTTTAACTTATATGCATACTCTCCAAAGACCTCTTTTATAGCCTTCACTTCCGACGTGTCGCCGACCGCTGTAGACGTGCCGTGAACGTTGATATAATCTATGTCCTCCGGTTTCATATCGGCATCTATAAGCGCCTCGCGCATAACAATCTTCGCCCCCAGACCTTCGGGATGAGAGGCGGTAATATGATATGCGTCAGCCGACATGCCCTCTCCGATAACTTCGGCATATATCTTCGCGCCGCGCGCCTTAGCGTGTTCAAGCTCTTCAAGAATCAAGCAACCGGCGCCCTCACCCATAACAAACCCGTCGCGGCTTGCCGAGAACGGACGGCTTGCGTGCTCAGGATCGTCGTTGCGTGTGGATAGCGCCTTCATAGCATTAAATCCGCCTACACCCGCCTCGGTAATAGCCGCTTCGGCGCCGCCGCTTAGCATAATGTTGGCTTTACCTAACCTTATGAGGTTAAAAGCTTCGCTTATTGCGTGCGTTGATGAGGCGCAAGCCGACGTAACAACATAGTTCGGACCGTGTATGCCGTACTTTATTGATATGTGTCCCGTGCATATATCGGCAATCATTTTAGGAATAAAGAACGGGTTAAACTTAGGTCCGTTCTCTCGGTGCGATGCGTAATAACCTACCTCTTCCTCGAATGTTTGTATGCCTCCGATACCTACTCCGAACACTACTCCGATACGGTTTTTATCGACGTTATCCAAGTCGATGCCCGAGTCTCTCATAGCCTGTTCGGCGACGATAACTGCGTATTGAGCGTAGTGGTCAATTTTTCTTGCCTCCTTTCGCTCTATGTAATCGTTGATGTCGAAGTTCTTTAATTCGCAGGCAAAATGTGTCTTAAACTGCGACGCATCAAAGTGTGTTATAGGGGCTGCACCGCTCTTGCCGGCAACCAAATTATCCCATGTCTCGCGGGGCGAATTACCCAAAGGGGTAATACAACCCATTCCCGTTACAACTACTCTTTTAAGTTCCATACATTAATATATATATTGTTAAGCACGGGAAACAGCCGGTACACGCTATGCGCCTACATAGTTCGCTAATGTCGGAAAGACGCTCTGCAACCCGCAGAAAATTATTGTTAGCTAAAAAGAAACATTGGTTTATAGCGTATAACCGGTGAGTTTACCTCACGGATTATATGTTATAAACCAAATCAAAACCTCAAGTCAAAGCTGCCGGGTTAACCCTTTGTATTCTCCTCGATGTACTTGATAGCGTCGCCGACAGTCGCAATCGTCTCTGCCTTATCGTCGGGTATTGAGATGGAAAATTCCTTTTCGAACTCCATAATAAGCTCTACGGTGTCAAGCGAATCAGCACCTAAATCGTTAGTAAAGCTTGCATTAGGAGTAACCTCAGCTTCGTCCACACCGAGTTTGTCAACAATAATAGCTACGACTTTTGATTCAATTTCAGACATAATAGTAAAAGTTTTAATAGTGTAAATACAAAGCTCCCATATTACGGGAAAGCGGTTGCAAAGGAAAGAAATATATCCCGGAGCATAAAGAAAACATAGCTTTTTGTGTTAATAATATGCACACACACCTATATATTGTGCAAATAATGAAATGCAAAAGATAATATATTGTAAAGTTGAAATTACAATTTAGCCGTTTTACTCGTATGTTTATGGATTGGCAAAAAAGAGGAACGCCGGCAAGGGAAGCGGATGTAACGGCGTTCTTTTCTTTGCCTTGCGTTTGGCGTAAAGAAGAGGAAAAGTATTAATTTTGCGCGGACTAAAAGACTTGGATTTATGGATAAGCAGTACACTGTTCACAACTATCAGACGATAGAGGAGCGCAACACACATACGGTTGCATTTATCAACAACGCGATTGAAAACGGATATTCTTCGGATATGATTCTCGTCAGCGAGGCTCTGCAAGAGAGGCAATTGATACGCATAGCCGACGAAATAGCATCGCGAAAGGGCGTGAAGATGGTGCTCCTTGCGGGACCTTCTTCGAGCGGAAAGACCTCAAGCAGTATGCGCTTATGTATCCAATTGATGGCGAGCAAGCGACATCCTGTGGCGCTTTCGACGGATAATTGGTTTGTCTCGCGCGACAAGACGCCCCGCGATAAGTACGGTAACTACGACTTTGAGAGTATCCGCGCGATGGATTTGGAGCAGTTTAATGCCGA
>JAJPZE010000068.1 GCA_021204565.1 Prevotella sp.
GTGTGCAGCTCCTTGTCCTGCGACGTGATTACCTGCTGTTTGCTCGTGTTGTCCTCCGTCAGTTTCGAGACATTTTCGGTCAAACCGCTCACCGCCTCGTCGAGCTCGGCAATATGAATATCTTTCTTTTCCAACTCGTCGCGCAAAGCAACAAGCTCCTGCTCTTTGGCTTCAAGGTCTTGCGTAAGCGCGTCGACGGTCTTCCTGAGCTCATCGCCCTGAACGGTGCTCTCGCGCAACTGACCGCGCAATTTGTTGATTAACTCGCGGTTCAGCTTCATCTGGTTGGAGATGATTTGCAGATTATTCTTTATCTCTTCCGTTTGGCCCGCGCTTTCGTTCTCCTTGAGCAGAGTAACCTTGTCTTCCGCTTCGGTGATGATGCGCAACCCCTCTTGTATCTCGTTAAACGTGGCGAGCAGGTCGTTTATCTCCGCATCTTTCTGGCGGTTGACAAGCATAAGCGAGTCGATACGTTGTTCGCTCCCGTCGTCCTGCGACGCCTTTTTCTCCTGACACGACACGACGGAGAGGAGAACGGCAATCAATGTAATGGTGAATAACTTTTTCATATCAGTCGATGTATTTGTTTTGTTTTTCCTTTACCGGTTTTGACGTATCGCCCGCCACGACAATAACTATCTCGCCCTTCGGCTCCGTAGCGGCGAAGTGCGCAACCGCCTCCGCAAGCGTCCCCCGTATACACTCCTCGTGCACCTTGGATAACTCGCGGGCGACGCAAACCCGGCGTTCCGAGCCGAACAACTCCGCAAATTGCTCCAACGTTCGCAACAAACGGCGGGGCGATTCGTAAAAAATCATTGTCCGGCGCTCGCCTTTAAGCGACTCCATTCGCGACATCCTGCCCTTTTTCTGCGGCAAAAAACCCTCGAAACAAAAGCGGTCGCAAGGCAAGCCGGACATCACCACGGCGGGTATGCACGCCGTAGCGCCCGGCAGACAGCTCACCTCAACGCCCGCCTCCGACGCGCTCTTAGCCAGCAAGAAACCCGGATCGCTAATCCCCGGAGTGCCCGCATCGCTAATCAAAGCTATCGTTTCGCCGGCAAGCAAACGCTCTACAAGAGGCTCGACCGCCGCGTGCTCGTTGAACTTGTGATGCGACAAAAGAGGACGCGATATGTCGTAATGGCGCAACAGAACACCCGACGTACGTGTATCCTCGGCAAGGATTAAATCCGCTTCACGCAGTATGCGCAACGCCCGAAGCGTGATGTCCTCCATATTGCCCACCGGTGTGGGGACGATGTATAAACCCGCCATGACTTGTTGCAAATGTAACCAAAAACATATCAGCAACACTACTTTCCCCGCCCTTTAATCGCGTTTTAAGAAAAATCCACACTATTTAAGAACGATATATTTGTGCGCACGCAAACGCTGCGAAAATACATTCAATAACGCGCCGGCGGACCGGATGCGGACTGTCCGCACGCTTGCACTATTTTGTCCGTTTACTCTTCGTAAAGCGTGACCCCATATCTTGGGTACCCTTAAACACATATCATGGGTGCCCATGACCCCATATAAAGCTTTGCAAAACCTAAGCTCATGCTCCGCGTTGATTATCAATAATTTACGCACGAACCGGCTTGCACTATTTTGACATCTGCGTCCGTGTGCGGCGTGCGATGTGTTCCGAAGCCGTTCGAGCGCGGCCCGGCTTGCGCCTTACCCGCTGTCTCGTTCTCCGCCGGCGGATGTTTGCAGGGGTTTTGATTAATATGTATCTTTGCAACGGAAAACGGTTATATGGTTTGTCCGAGGGATATAAAGAACATTATTTTCGATATGGGGGGCGTGCTTGTTCCCCTTGCTCCGGAGCGGTGTATAGCGTCGTTTTGCCGTTTGGGAGCGGTGCGGACGGCGGATTACGTGCGTGAATGCCGCACGGAAGATATGTTTTTAGACATAGAGACAGGCGCTATGACGACCGCCGCGTTCTGCGCCTCCGTGCGCCGTCTTGACAACATTGACGCGGCGGATAACGACATAACCGCCGCTTGGAACGACCTTCTCCTGCCCTCCGGCTCTATACGGCGCGGGGCATTGGAGTGTCTCCGCGAGCGCGGGTTCCGTCTGTTCATCCTCAGCAACACCTGCGAAATCCATTGGCTTCGCGCCTCGTCGGAGCTTATCCCGGCTGAGGGGAAACACATCGCCGACTATTTCGAACGCGCGTTCCTTTCGTATGAATTACATTGCCGGAAACCCGCGCCGGAGATTTACTCCGCCGTGTTGGAGCTTGCCGGCATCCGGGCTGACGAGACTTTATTTATCGACGACAACCCGCTTAACTTATCCGCCGCCGCAACGCTTGGCTTACGCACGTTTCACGAGCGGACGGAGCATCACTGGTTCGATTTGTCGGGAGAAGGGTTATGAAAAACGACGGCGCAAAATGCGCATACTGCGCGACAACCGGCTTTTTCGACGGCGTACACAAGGGTCATCAGTATATTCTCCGAAGCCTGATTGCCGATGCACGGGCGCACGATATGCTCTCCGCCGCCGTCACTTTCCGGCAACATCCCCGCCAAGTACTGCAACATGACTACGTGCCGAAACTGCTTACGCTCCGCCAAAGACGTGAGCGGCTCTTGCTTGCAACCGGTGTCGACCGTGTCGTAATGCTCGATTTCACGCCCGCATTCGCCGCGCAGACGGCGGCTGATTTCATGCTCCGGCTCCGCGACGAATACAACGTACGGCGGTTGCTGATTGGATATGATCACCGCTTCGGACACAACCGCGAGGAGGGCTTCGAGGATTATCAACGGATTGGCGAACGGATTGGAATAGAGGTGCCGGCGTGCAAGGTGTTCACGGAAAACAACACTAATATCAGCTCGTCGGTCGTCCGCCGCCTGATTGCAGCGGGGAATATCGCTCTCGCAAACGAGTATCTCGGATACCGATATACCTTCGACGGCGTCGTCGTGCGCGGCAGGGGAGAGGGGCGCAAAATCGGGTTCCCCACGGCTAATATGTGCATCGACGCCGGGCAACTTATTCCCCGGCGGGGAGTGTACGGAACGGAAATAACTATACCCGGACACGGCCGCAGACTCTTCGGGATGATGAATATCGGTTGCCGGCCGACATACGGGGGAGACGGGGAAACGGTAGAGGTGAATATATTCGATTTCGACGAAGATATTTACGGTCAGTGCATATCCGTCAGTCTCTTTCTCCGGCTTCGCGACGAGCGTAAGTTCGATAGCGTGGCGGCTCTGATAGGGCAGTTGAAAGCCGACAGAGAACATATATTAAACGCTTTAAGACAATGAATTGCCGGTTACGCGCCGCGCTTGAGGCGGTCTTGTTTGTCGTGTTGTTCCTGTTGCTGCAACTTGTTTGCGCGGCGTGCCTGACCCCTTTGCGCCTTTCGGCGGCTCGTGCTCTTGTCCTTGCAAGCGGCATAAGTTCGGCTGTTGCGATAGTGATGTTTATCGGTCTCGGTTGGGCGGTTGCGGGCGTGCGTTTCTTGTGCCCGCGCAATATTGTTTTTTTGTTTTGCACGTGCGTGCTCGCTATGTCGTTGATTCTTCCCCTGCAATTTATAGAGGACTTTTTCTCGCCCGATATGCCGGACGAATTGGCGCGTGCATACGAAGCGATTATCAACTCGCGCGGGGGATATATTGTGCTTGGCGTGGTTGCGCCCGTAGCTGAGGAGACGGTGTTTCGCGGCGCGTTGTTGCGCCGGTTGGCGTGCGCGGGGTGTAAGGAATGGACGGCGATTGTCCTCTCGGCAATAGTGTTCGGGGCGGTTCACGGCAATGCCGCGCAGTTCGTGCACGCATTTCTTGTCGGCTTGTTGCTCGGCTGGTTATACGTCCGCACGCGCAGTATCGTGCCGTGCGTGGCGGTGCATTGGGTGAACAACACCGTCGCTTACGTGCTGGTGAAGCTCTTCCCCGACAGGGCGAACGACAGTGTCGCCGCTCTCTTCGGCGGGCATACGGCATTGCTCTGTTCGTTGTTGGCTCTGTCCGCCGGCTTGGCTTGCGTTACGACAATTATATTGGTTCGCAGATTGAAAAAAACGGATAAAGTTTGTAATATATCCTAAGCGTTGTAACTTTGTACCGGTTTTGAAACGTCCCCGTTCCGGGATAAATCACTGTCAGTTTATTTATGGATACATTGCTTCACTTGCTGAGCTTGGTCGGATCGTTAGGTCTGTTCCTCTACGGCATGAAGATAATGAGTGAGGGCTTGGAAAAGTTCGCCGGCGGACGCTTGCGCACCATCTTGGCGATGATGACGCAAAACCGTTTGGCGGGCGTGTTCACGGGTATCTTCATCACCGCACTCATCCAATCAAGCTCCGCAACCACGGTGATGGTGGTGAGTTTCGTCGACTCGGGGCTGATGAATCTTACGCAGGCCATAGGCGTGATTATGGGGGCAAACGTCGGCACGACTATAACGGCGTGGATCATTTCCGCTATCGGCTTCAAGGTAAATATCGTGGCGTTCACCATTCCGCTGTTAGCCGTCGGCCTGCCTTTGATATTCTCAAGCGACAACAACCGCAAGAATATCGGCGAGTTCGTGTTCGGGTTCTCATTCCTCTTCATGGGGCTTAACTACCTGCAAACATCCGCCGAGGCGCTCGATATAAACACCGTTGTCGCCAATCTGTTGACCCACATCTCGGGCGACAATATCTTCTCTATGTTGCTCTTCATTATCGTCGGGGCGGTGGTTACGATGTTGGTTCAGGCGTCCGCCGCCACTATGGCGATAACGTTGATGTTGTTCAGCATGCACATTGAGGGATTTGGATTTCATCAGGCGGCAGCCCTCGCTATGGGGCAAAACATCGGTACGACAATCACCGCCTTTCTCGCCTCTTTGACGGGAAACACGCAGGCACGCCGCGCCGCTCTTGCGCATATGTTTTTCAACGTCTTCGGCGTGGTCGTGGTGCTGGTAATGTTTTATCCGTTCTGCAACGGAATAGTGTGGATAGTGAGGAGTATCTTGCATGCGGGCGCCAACGAGCTGTTTATGCTCTCCGCCTTTCATACCGCTTTCAACGTATTCAACACCCTGTTGCTCATATGGTTCGTCCCGCAAATAGAGAGGTTCGTATGCATGGTTCTGCCCGAGCGGGAGAGCGATAAACAGGAGCGCGGGCTCCACTTCATCTCCGGCGGTTTGCTCTCTACGGCGGAGCTCTCTATCCTTGAGGCGAAGAAAGAAATCGGAGTGTTTACCGACCGTCTGATGAAGATGATTGATATGGTCGGCGGGTTGATAACCACCGAGAAAGGTAAGGAATTCGGCGAGATATACGCAAAAATAGATAAGTACGAGCGCATAACCGACAATATGGAGGTTGAGATAGCGAACTACCTCGCACGGGTGTCGGAAGGGCGCCTCTCCAACGAATCAAAGGCGGAGATAACAAGGATGTTGCGTATCGTAAGCGAATTGGAGAGCATAAGCGACTCGATGTTTCATCTCGGACGAACGCTCGACCGCAAGCGCGAATTATCAGATGAATCATTCACCGAAAAGCAGTTGAGCAACGTTCAATCTATGCTCGCCCTCACCCGCAAGGCGCTTAAAGCAATGAAAGAATCCTTGTCGAAAGCGGACGCCAGAGCAATCGACTTCCCTTATC
>JAJPZE010000081.1 GCA_021204565.1 Prevotella sp.
GATGAAAGCAAAGTATCGCGGGGGAAGCACTAATCAGACGGGACGTAACAAGAGGAATTTTCATATCAAACTCCTTAACGACAAGGGCAACGATACCAACAAGAAGCTGCTCGGGATGCGCAACGACAACAGCTGGCTCCTCGATGCCGGGCAGGTTGATTTGGGGCGCATACGTAACCACGTGGCGCACGAGATATGGCGTGATATGGGCAATGATGTTTATTACTCCGCCGATGAGCCCGATGCAAAGAACTATATCAACGCCGAGTTCGCCGAACTCTTTATCAACGACAACTACTTCGGGCTGTACTCTCTGACCGAGGCTGTCGACCGCAAACAACTGCAATTAGAGCTGGCAAACTTCGCTATGGGAGAGGTGCGCGGCGTGTTATACAAGGCGACGAGCTATATTTATACGGGGATGTACGGGCCGTTTGACGCGGCGGATGATACGAGCGGAGCGTGGGGCGGCTTCGAACTGAAATACCCGGAGATAAGCGACCTCTGCCCGACAGATTGGGAGCCGTTCGAGACGGCGGTGCGTTTCGTCGATGAAAGCGGCAAGGATGAGTTCGGCAGAGACGCGGGGGAGTATTTCGATTTGCCCGTCTTTCTTGATTGTTTTATCTTTCACACCGTCCTTGCGGCAACCGACCACGCGGGCAAGAACCTTTATTACGCTTGTTACGACATACGCGAGGGGCGGCCGATGTTCACGCTTATCCCTTGGGATTACGACACGACGTTAGGGCAGACTTGGGACAACGGGAATGTGCACTCCGTCGATTACGGGCCGGAGATGGGCGATTATATGTACTTCGCGTACGGAGAGGGCACGAAGCTGTTGTATCGCTTGGCGACGGAAGATGTTGATGATTTCGTAGATAAATCAATAGAGCGGTACTGGGAACTGCGCCGCACGGTGTTCGATGAGGATAGCCTCACGGCGCGGTATAACGATTATTTCGACTTCCTGCGCCGGTCGGGCACGCTCGCAAGAGAGACGCGCCGCTGGTCGGGCGATACGGATATATCCGGCTTGGAGCTTGACTTCGACAGCGAACAGGCGTATATCGACGATTATATCCGCCGCCGGCTTGTTCATCTCGACGGGATCTTCACGCGCGAGTCAGCTATGGAAGCGATTGCCGCGTCAATAGAAACGCCCGCCGCGACGGGCAATCATGAGGGCGCGGCGACACGGTATAATCTCAACGGGCAGCGCGTGGATGAGAACTATAAAGGCATTGTCATAACCGGCGGGAAGAAGATTCTTGTTAGGTAATCTTCAGGGGAATGCCGCGCCGGAGCTTCACTTCGTCCATAACGAAGACGCTCTCGACGGACGCGATATACTCTATTTCGCCGAGCACGTTGAGTATGAACTCCTTATAATAAACCATATCCGGGGCGAGTATTTTGAGGAGATAATCGTTCGTCCCGGAGATGTTATAACACTCCGTCACCTGCGGTATGTCCGCCACAACGCGGGCAAAATCGGCGGCGACACGTGCGTTTATGTGCGACATCTTCACGTTGCAGAACACCGTAAAGCCCGCCCCGAGCTTCTCCGCATCCAACAACGCGATGTATCCTTTGATATATCCGTTTCGCTCCAAACGCTTCAGACGCTCGAAGACAGGGGTTGGGGAAAGACACACTTTCGCGGCTAATTCCTTGGTCGTGAGCCGCGCGTTCTCTTGCAGAACCTGCATTATACGCAGGTCGACCTTATCCGGCTTGAACTCTTTATCCATAGATTAATGTTCTGTTATACGGGTTTATAAGTGGTTGTATGTGATGTTATATTCTCCAAAGCGGTGCAAATTTAGGGATATTATCCGAATTTAGGCAAAGTCTTGGACGATAAATATATAGTTTATACCTTTGCTGGCGCAAATCAACTATATAACTTTTAATCAAAAGGGGAATATATTATGGAGAAGAACAACTTACATTTTGAGACCTTGCAGGTGCATGCGGGTCAGGAGACGCCCGACGTCGCGACGGGTGCGCGTGCCGTTCCTATTTATCAGACGGCATCATACGTGTTCAACAATTCCCGGCACGCGGCGGCACGTTTCGCGCTTGAAGACGCGGGGAACATCTACGGACGTTTGACAAACCCTACGCAGGACGCGTTCGAAAGACGCATCGCGGCGCTGGAAGGGGGCGTCGCAGCACTTGCCGTTTCGTCGGGCGCGGCGGCGATAACCTATGCTCTGCTTAATCTTCTTCGCGCCGGCGACAGCGTCGTAGCGGAGAAAACGCTTTACGGCGGCTCGTTTAATCTGTTGCAACACACGCTCTCCGCTTACGGCATACATACGACATTCGTCGATGCGGACCGTGCGGAGAACTTTGAGGAAGCAATCGACGAGCATACACGCGCGGTATTTATTGAGACTTTGGGCAACCCTAACTCCAACGTCGCGGATATAAAAGCGATTGCCGATATTGCGCACAGGCACGGCATACCCTTGGTTATCGACAACACATTCGGCACGCCGTACCTCATCCGCCCGATTGAATACGGCGCGGACATCGTCGTGCATTCCGCAACAAAGTTCATCGGCGGGCAAGGAACATCGCTCGGCGGAGTGATTGTCGACAGCGGTCGTTTCGACTGGGAAGCGTCTGGAAGGTTCCCACAACTTACGCGCCCGGACGACAGCTATCATGGTTTGAGCTTCACGGATGCAGCCGGGAACGCCGCATATATTACGCGCATACGTGCCGTGTTGTTGCGCGACACGGGCGCGGCGATAAGTCCGTTCAACGCTTTTCTCTTGTTGCTGGGGACGGAGACGTTGTCGTTGCGCGTGGAGCGGCACGTGTCGAACGCGCTAAGGATTGTGGAGTGGTTAAGCAACAACCCGAAAGTGAAAGCGGTGAACCATCCGTCGCTCCCGTCGCGAGCCGACCACGAGCTGTACACGAGATACTTCCCTGCCGGCGGCGGCTCTATCTTCACCTTTGATATAGCGGGGGGACAGACCGAGGCGTACCGCTTTATCGACCGCCTGAAGATATTCTCGCTACTCGCCAATGTCGCCGACACGAAGTCGCTCGTAATACATCCGGCAACCACTACGCACGCACAACTCTCCCCGAAAGAATTGGAGGAGCAGGGCATACGACCGGGAACGGTGCGCCTGTCGATAGGCACGGAACACGTTGAAGATTTGATTGCCGACCTCGACCAAGCCTTTGTAGCGATATGATGTGTTTGCGGTTGCCGTGTCCCTCGTTGGTGATAACGACCCGCTACAACAATCCACATTATTCTCCGCTCCGGCACGAGGGAAGCATATGTCAAACGACCTGTGCGACAGATAATAACACCCCTATCGTCGCCTCATACCCCGGTTCGCGTTCCCGTAAAACCGCCGCTTTTAGGTTACTACTCCGGTGTTTTGCCCTCACCAGTCAATCTGTTTTGTGTTGTTTGAGCTGTTGTTTGCATACGGTTAATGTAAGTTTCCGCCCGCCATATTCCGTGTTTGCGGGTTGTTTGATATAGTCGGGCGGGAATACATCTACACATTATTTAATTTATGAAAGGGAATTTTTAGGTCGGTGCCGGCAGTCTTTTAGTTAATTGTTTTCTAACTTTGCACTTGGTACGCCTTTCTATTATTCGACGGCGCATATCGTTTTACGACAATCATGAAATAACAACTAAAAAAGATGAATAACTAATGAATAACGTAATCAAACTTCGGAAAGGGCTCGACATACGCCTCGTAGGGACGGCGTCCGGGGCGCGGCGGAAGCTACCGCTCTCGGGGGAGTACGCTCTTTTGCCGTCGTCGTTTACGGGTCTCGCGCCAAAGGTCGTTGTTCGCGAGGGGGACGCTGTGAAGGCGGGTGATGCCGTCTTTGTCGACAAGCGATGCCCGTCGGTGCGGTGCGTCAGTCCCGTTAGCGGCGTGGTGAAGCAGATAGAGCGGGGCGAGCGGCGGCGGCTTCTGAGCGTCAGGATATCGCCCGACAAGAAACAAACCTTTACCGACTTCGGGCGCATGAACCCGGCGAAGATGACGGCGGAGGAGATAACGAGCCGTCTTTGCGAGGCGGGCATGATCGCCTTTATTAACCAATTGCCCTACGCCGTTGTTGCCTGCCCGGAGGATAAACCTAAGGCGATCTTCGTCTCCGCCTTACGGGACATGCCCCTTGAATGTGATTTCGAGACGGAGCTGAAAGGGGCGGAAGCGGATTTCCAAACCGGGTTGACGGCTCTGTCGAGAATAGCTAAGACGTATCTCGGAGCCGGTTCGAAGCAGACGGCAAAGGCGATACTGGATGCCAAGGATGCGGAAGTGAATGTGTTTGACGGCAAGTGTCCGGCGGGAAATGTCGGGGTGCAGGTGAACCATATCAGCCCTGTGAACAAGGGCGAGGTTGTCTGGACGGTTGAGCCGACTGCGGTTTTGTTTATCGGACGCCTGTTTAATACGGGGCATGTTGACCTTACGCGCACCGTTGCTGTTGCGGGCTCGGAAGTGAAGAACCCTTGTTTTGTCGATTGTCTTGCCGGCACGCCGATAGCTGATATTCTCTCCGGACAGCTCAAAGACAAAGCGAACAGCCGGATTATAGACGGCAACCCGTTGACCGGGAAGTTATCTTCAACGGACGGATTTCTCGGCGCGCACACGTCGGCTGTATGTGTTATACCCGAAGGGAACCGCCGGAACGAGCTTCTCGGCTGGATAATGCCCCGATTGAAAGATTTCTCCACGTCGCGCAGTTATTTCTCTTGGCTGCAAGGGAAGCGTAAGGCGTATAATCTCGACGCGCGTGTCAAAGGCGGGGAGAGGCGCATTATAATGAGCGGGGAGTACGACAGAGTGTTGCCTATGGATATCTTCGGGGAATACTTAATCAAAGCTATTATTTCGGGGAACATCGACCGGCAGGAGGCGTTAGGCATCTACGAGGTTGCTCCGGAGGACTTTGCCGTGGCGGAGTTTGTATGTTCGGGCAAGCTCGAGCTGCAGAAGATTGTCCGCGAGGGCTTGGATATACTTAGAAAGGAGAATGCTTAGTTATGAGTAAATTAAAAGAATATATCGACCGGATTAAGCCGAACTTCCTTCCCGGAGGGCGGCTCTCGGCTTTAAGGAGCGTGTTTGAGGGTTTCGAGACGTTCCTATATGTGCCGAATACAACGTCGAAGTCGGGTGTTCATATCCACGACGCAATCGATTCGAAGCGCATAATGTCAATGGTTGTAATTGCGCTCATGCCGGCTCTGTTGTTCGGTATGTACAACATCGGATACCAGAATGCGCTCGTGGCGGGGCAACTCGCGGATACCGGGTTCTGGGCTCTGTTCGGTTTCGGTCTGCTCGTGGTGTTGCCGAAAATTATCGTCAGCTACGTTGTGGGCTTGGCGATAGAGTTCTGTTGGGCGCAATGGAAACGGGAAGAAATACAAGAAGGGTATCTCGTTACGGGCATCGTTATCCCGATGATTGTGCCGGCGAACTGCCCGTTATGGATGCTCGCGATTGCCTGCGCCTTTGCCGTGATTATCGGTAAGGAGATATTCGGCGGTACGGGAATGAACATTTTCAACCCCGCGCTCCTCACGCGCGCGTTCCTTTTCTTCTCTTATCCGTCGAAGATGAGCGGCGATA
>JAJPZE010000153.1 GCA_021204565.1 Prevotella sp.
TCCATGCGTTATGCGCGCTTGACATAAGTATCCCGAAATGATAAAGCGTCGCGTCGGGCATAAGCCGGATTGCGTTACTGCATAAAGTGTCGGGAGGCAGAAAATCCATGGGCACGTATCGCCTGCTCTCTGAAGAGGTCTCCGGAATAGCGATATAGTTGCCCTCCGGCATATTTGTGAATGCAAATTCACGGGGCGTATCGGCAAGCTTCTGCGTAACGGGGCGGTCGCTTGACAAGCGTACCCGTCTGACAGCCTCTACCCTTTTCATACATTCGGGCATACGCCGTAATTCCGACGGCGGGCATTTCTGCAAACACAGGATATACCTCGGGATGTTGTTGATAAACTCTTTTGCGCCTAAGAAACGGTGCAAATATTTCCCCGCCTCCGGCTATTTATCAAGCAATGCACGCGCTTCCTCTTCGTCAAGGATATAGTGCCCCCCGTCTATGGGCTGGTTTCCAACGCTTATTGGCGGCACGTCGCACAGCGGCTCCGTTCGTCTCTCAATAAATACGTTATCCGCATCTACGAGATACCCGTTAATGTTCTTCGCTTCTTGTTCCCGGTCGTCGTAATATATAATCCTGGGTTTGTTGTTCCGCGCAGTGCTGAAACCAATGACTACACAATGCACGCGAGCTTTCAGGTGCGTCTCGCTGTCCCAACGAAACGTGTGATATGCGAAATCGAAATGTATCTTTTCAAACAATGGTTTCCAAAGATTGGCGACACTTTCGCCCTGCGCGACGGAGTTGGTAGATACTAATGCGGCGCGTATCTTCGTTCGTGTCATAAAGTCCGCCGCCTTTTTATACCAGCAACAAACGTAATCCAAGTTGCCCGCGTTCTTCCAGCCGGCAAAGATTGAATTAAGCTCTTGTTTTTGTTCCGCCGACATCAGACGCGCCCCGACAAAGGGCGGATTGCCCATTATATACGTCAATTTATCTTTCGCGACAACCGTTTCCCAATCGATAGTCAGCGCATTAGCCTCAACGATATTTGCGTATGATTTGAGCGGGAGATAGTCTAACGGCATCTGCACTATCGTCTCCGTCTCGTGCATTAGTTGGTTCTCGGCAATCCACAACGCCGTCCGCGCAACGGCAACGGCAAAGTCGTTAATCTCAATACCATAAAACTGGTTGAGCGAAACCATAATCGGCGATGTGCTTACATCTGCAAAAATGATTTGTTTCTTACCAAACTCCCGCAACACTTCATTCTCCAAACGGCGCAGCGCGACATACGCTTCGGTGAGGAAGTTGCCGCTTCCGCACGCCGGGTCAAGGAATGTCAGGCTCGCGAGTTTGCGTTGAAACGTTTTCAGTCTGCGCGTCTTTCCGCCCGACGGACTTTCGCTCTTAATGTCCTTCAGCTCTGTTTTCAGGTCGTTGAGGAAGAGCGGATCAAGAACCTTATGTATGTTTTCAACGCTCGTGTAATGCATTCCGCCGCTCCGTCTGGTCTCCGGATTGAGCGTGCTTTCGAATACCGCGCCGAATATGGTCGGCCCTATCTTCGACCAATCGAAGCCCTCCGATGCCTCCTCTATTAATAAGCGGCGTATCTCTTCTGTGAATACAGGGACTTCAATATCTTCGTTCGCAAACAATCCGCCGTTAACGTACGGGAAGCTTGCGAGCAGCGGTTCGCCTCTCATTATATACGGGTCGCGCTCCTCAAGCGGCGTTTCAAGTATCTTGAACAAGTCGATCAACGCGCGGCGCATATGGATTATATCAAACGACGACAAGTACTTACGGAATGCACCGCGGTCGCCGAAGAGTCCCGAATCCTCAGCATACAGACAGAACACGATACGCACGCAAAGGATATTAAGGCTCCTCATCGCCCGCGCGCTCGCCGGATTGATGTACTCTTTTGCAAATGCATCGTAAATCATACCCACGATTTCGCCGGCACGAACCGACACTGCCAGCTCCTCCCGCAAATGCTCGCTCTCCTTATCGACTAAGAAGTCGAGCCGGTAATATTCATCTGCAAGGTTCTTTAAGAGTATCTTCTCCGGCTCGCCGGATGGCTTCTCCATATCATATACCCAAAATTCCGCGAAGTTGCAGGTAATCACATAACGGGGATGTTGCGATACGGGAAGCTCTACGACGTAACGTTTTGCCTGCTGAAAAGGCGTGAGTTGCGAGCCGTCGGATTGTTTAATAGTTTGGCTGAGGTCCTTTCCGAGACTCTTCTGTTCAATCATCACGCGCGTTTCGGCGATATACCCGTCGATAAAGCTTGTGTGGTCGACAGGCGCGCTTAGACGCCGTATATCTTCTGATTGTTGCGCGTTTACGCGCACTTGTTCTTCGAAACGGATGTACTCCTCCGGATGTTCAACGCCATACACATCCCTAAGCAACGCCATCCAAAAGGGCTGGCAGTCGCCCTTCTCGTAACCTCGTCCTTTCCAAGCGGCGGCAAATCGCTTTGCCGCTTCCCGTCTCTTATCCGCCATTAATAACTTGTTTGCTCGCCGCAAAGATAACTAATTTATTCCTTATGCAAGTCCTCTTCGAGACTTTTACATATCATACCCTGATATTGCTCGAAATCAGGTAGGGTTCGACAGCTCCGGATATCGGAACAAATATTAGTTTGGGTCTTTCCGACCATGACCCCATATTAAGGGTACCCATGATATGTGTTTAAGGTATACCTTAATATGTGTTTAAGGGTACCCTTAATATGGGGTCATGGTCGGCAGAGAATAAGCCCTTCGAGAGCCCTTGTAATGCCGGCAAATTATCGGAACAATTAGCGTGTAAATGTTCAGCTATATACGAAGATTGCGAAAGAAGATGCAATCCCGCCCGTAACACTCGTTTCGTCGCAATAAGTTGCATATATTCCCACGAGTGCAAACACGCACATTAATTTATTGCGATTATGAACGTTATTCCCTACCTTTGCAATTATAACAGCCGTTACTATATCTTTCAGCATATGGACAACAATGAACTCATTGAACTATTTGTAACCCCTATTCGGGAATGTGTGAACTATAAACCACAGTTTGGTAATTCCGTGTCGAAGGGATATAGTCTTCCTGATTTTCTCAATCTGTACGGTCAGGATCCGTTTTATTCGTGGATAGGGCTGGACTCGCCTTATCTTTATGCCGCTCACAAGGCGGCGGGTAGTATGACATCTGTTTACAGACAAATTGGTATAGGATGTGAACGTCTCTTTCGGCAAATTATATTCGAGCAAGCGAAGTATGAGAAGTATACCTATTCCCAATGGGGTTATACTGCTAAGACGAAAGCGGGCAGGGACAAATACTTGGCATTGGACGGACGTATAGAATTGGGCGAGATAAGAAATCCGAACGTAAAGATAAAGGCGGAGCTGTGGATATGTGATTTTCTGACCAAGCTTGAGGTCAAAGCCGGGCAATTGAATGGTGCGGTATTCGAAGTCAGGCAAGGATATAAGAGTAAAGACAGCAAGCGTCAAAATGGAGATTTAGATAAAGCGGCGGTGGCTTATTCATACAACTATTTGCCTGTATTTACAATATTTTCCTCACAAATAGACAAAGGACATAGAACTTCGTTATCGTAATGGCAAGTGCGGTGTCCTTATAGGTTGCTTGGAGGGCGATGCCCGCTCTTCCCTATTCAAATTCTGCGACGAAGTACTTATGTTTGACCTGGCATACTTCTTTGAAAGGAACTCGGCGGCAATCCGGCAAGTTGTAAACAACGTTCTTAAAACTCTTTTCAGCGTAGATGAGACAACGAAGTGACTATACGTTTAAGTATAACACACGGATGGGAAGACATGGTTGGTTGCGTCTGACTCCCGCATATTCTATTAAGTTGGTACAGGAAATTCTCCGATGTGAAAGTATATTTGGAAAAGGTTCTTTTGACGGTTTGATTATAGATCCATTCTGCGGAACAGCGACAACGGGTATCGTTGCCGCGGAGATGGGGATGACATGTTATTTGTATGACATTAATCCGTTTTTGGTGTGGTTTTCCAATATAAAGTCGGAAAGGTTTGAGGGGGATGAACTGCATTCGCTTATGTCAGTCGTATTGTCTGACTTGAATGATTTGACGCTTGTGGAATGCGGGAAGGACGTATGGATACCTCCGATGAAAAATATTGAGCGATGGTGGAGCAAGGAAACGTTGTTATCTCTTGCGACACTGCATAAATATATCCGCACGGTATGGGGGATGCCGACGAATCATGGGGCATATAATCTGCTGTGGATTGCCTTCGCAAGGTTAGTAATAGAATCTTCCGCTGCCGATTTTAATCATATCTCCGTATCTTTCAAGGACAAGCCGCTTAGTTATGAGTTTGCAAAAATCATATGCATGTACCGGGCTATCCTTGAACATATTGCCCGTTCTGCCGGGCAGACGCTAAAAGGGCGGGCGATAATTGTCCAAGGCGATGCTCGTGTAATGGATTGTGAGAACAACAAATACGACTTGGTAATAACTTCACCTCCCTATCCCAATAGGATTAGCTACATACGTGAGTTGAGACCATATATGTATTGGCTTGGTTTCTTACAGACAGGAGAGCAAGCCGGGGAATTGGACTGGCAGGCTATCGGCGGGACGTGGGGCGCCGCCACGAGCAAATTAATGATTTGGCAGAATACGAACAAAGACCTTCCGCGCGAGTTATTTGATATATGCCGTAACATTGAGGTTAGCGACAGTAAGAGCGGAGCGTTATTGTCCCGGTATGTTCTGAAGTTCTTTGACGATTTGCAACTTCATCTTTCTAATCTTAGGAACAAATTGAATAACGGCGCTCAAATAAACTATATACTGGGCAATTCCTCTTTTTACGGCAACTACGTGCAAACCGATAGTATAGTGAAAACGATGCTCAACGATTTAGGTTACTCCGGTGTTGACTCGGTAGTTATTCGTAAAAGGAATTGCAATAAGGGACTTTTCGAATATAAGATATCGGCGCAGTGGAATAGCAACTAACTCTACCCCGAAGCGTCGTATTTCATCAGTTGAAGAAGTTCCAACTGATGCCGAGACGGAATATTTTTCTGTTGAGCGGATAGTGGGGAGTGAGGAAGTATGAGCTGTTGCCGGAGCCGCAGTTGAGGTGGGTGTACATCACGAAGAAGCGTGTCCCTTTAAGGTTGAAATTGGCGTAGATGTTGATTGTCGGGTAGCTTCCGATCTTCACTTTCTCGTCGTTTCCCTGCACGACATATTGCCCCACGCCCGGGCAATAATCGGGTGCGGCGTAGGCGGTAAAGTATCTCATATCTCCCCCGAACTCGGTCAACAACACACGCGCGATACGCAAACGGAGATACAGATTGGTGTAGATATTTAGTGTCGGCACGGGTACAGCGTCTTGTTTGGTTGATTTTTGCCAGGTCAGAACGGTTTCCCAGTTGAGCGGACCAAGAACAAAATGTTGCTTTAACGACGCCGTAAGCACGGTGATTGCGTCGCTTGAGCGCTTCACGCCGACACTATTGGCAAGGCGTCCGAGCGAGTCGACGCTGGCAAAAGTGCCGCAGAGATAAGTGTAGTTCGTCATTTCGTCGACGGCAAAGCGAAGAAGAGTGCGTGTCTTTCGATAGTCGAGGATGCCTTCGATGTGAGTATG
>JAJPZE010000230.1 GCA_021204565.1 Prevotella sp.
ATGCTGGGAACATATCGGAGAATATCAACCTTTACTGTCAGTCTGTGGGGCTCGCAACCGTTCCTCGCGCTACAATGGATACGGCGGGTATTGTCCGTTTGCTCGGTCTGACGGATAAGCAGGTGCCGATAATGAACAACCCTGTCGGGTGGAGCGAGTAACGGTTTTGCGCGGCGCCGGCAGAGCGGGGGAGAGATGAAGGAGGTGTTCCGATATTTTCCGAGCCTCGCTCCCGGCGCGGCGGAGCGTCTGTCGCGTTTGCCGGAACTGTATTCGGACCGGAACGCGAAGATAAATGTGGTGTCGCGTAAGGATATAAACAATCTTTGCGTACATCACGTTCTCCATTCGCTCGCCATAGCGAAAGCGTTTCGTTTCCTGCCCGGCACGTCGGTTTTAGATGTGGGCACGGGCGGCGGTTTCCCCGGTATACCGTTGGCGATTGTATGCCCCGACTGCTCGTTCACTCTGATCGACGGCACGGCGAAGAAAGTTCGCGTCGCCGGAGAGATAGCCCGGGAGCTGGGTTTAACGAACGTTACGGCGCGCCGGATACGTGTCGAAGAGGAGCGCGGGGAGTATGACTTCGCGGTCAGCCGCGCCGTTATGCCCTTGCCCGATTTGTATAGAGCCGCCCGGAAAAATATCTCCAAAACGAACAAAAACGCACAAGCCAACGGGTTAATCGTCCTCAAAGGCGGCGACATATCCGACGAGATAAAGCCTTTTAGCCGCGTTGCGGAGACGATAAAGATCCGTTCCCTCTTCCCCGAAGAGGCGTGGTTCGACGAGAAATACATAATTTACGTGCCGTGTTAACCGTTAAGACATTCACCGTCAACCCGTTGCAAGAGAATTGTTATGTGGCGAGCGACGAGACGCGGGAGTGCGTCATAATCGACTGCGGCGCATATACTGCGGCGGAGCGACGCACCATTTCCGATTATATAACGCTCAACAAGCTCTTTCCGAAGCGTCATTTGCTTACGCATGCGCACGCCGATCACTGCGTCGGAAGCGGGTTCGTATATAATGAATACGGGCTGCGTCCGGAGCTTCATCTGTCCGACGCGCCGCTCGTGGAGGCATACGACGCGATATACGGCTTCACGTTCGGCGGCGTGCCGGCGGAGCCGTTGCCGGACGTGGGGCGATATTTTACGGAGGCGGACGCCATCTCCTTCGGCACGCATACGCTGTCCGTGCTCGCCGTGCCGGGACATACGCCGGGCAGTGTGGTGCTCTATTGCGAGGCGGAAAAGACGGCGTTTACGGGCGATACGTTATTTTGCGGGAGCGTCGGACGCACCGACCTGCCCGGGGGAAGTATGTTCATGCTCATCCAAAGCCTGAGGGCGCTCTGCCAGTTAGACGACGACACGGCGGTCTTCCCCGGACACGGAGAGGCGACGACGATAGGGCGCGAGTGCGCCACGAACCCGTTCATCGACAGATAACGAACACGAATGCGCGAAGCCGACAAGATTATAATGGGTATCGACCCGGGCACGAATGTGATGGGGTACGGCATAATAAGCGTAACGCAAGGAAAGGCGAAGGCGGAGGCGCTCGGCGTAATCGATATGCAACGCCAGCGGGATCCGTATCTCCGCTTGGGGCATATCTATGAGCGCGTTACGTCGCTTATCGCTACGTTTCTGCCCGACGAGATGGCGATAGAGGCCCCGTTCTTCGGCAAGAATTTTCAGTCGGTTTTGAAGCTCGGCAGGGCGCAAGGCGTGGCAATTGCGGCGGCAATTGAGCGGCAGATACCTATCCGCGAATA
The DNA here is from genome assembly GCA_021204565.1 of Prevotella sp. GTDB lineage: Bacteria > Bacteroidota > Bacteroidia > Bacteroidales > Bacteroidaceae > Prevotella. The sequence continues at coordinate 1,787 of JAJPZE010000230.1, forward strand.
CGCCCCGATGAAGATTAAAATGGCGCTTACGGGCAACGGCAGCGCGAGCAAGGAGCAAGTGGCGGGCATGCTCCAGCGGATATTAAACCTCAAGAAAGAGGAGCTGCCGAAATTTATGGACGCAACCGACGCGCTCGCCGCAGCGTATTGTCATTACTTGCAAAGCAACGTCCCGGCGGCCGCGGGCGAACATTTCAAGTCGTGGAAAGACTTTGCGCTAAGGAACAAAGCCCGCGTTTCGGGCAATCTTCACGCAGTTGCCCCGCCGCGTAAGGATAAATAGAGACAACATATGCGGACGGTTATAGAGATTACAAACGGCACGGCGCGTATGCCCGCATGGCGGCTCAAAGAGCCCGTCCGCTTCCGTCTGAACGAGGGCGAGCACGTCGCCATAGTCGGCAATAACGGGAGCGGAAAGAGCAAATTGGTGGATATGATTACGGGGCGCCACCCCGTTTTCCCCGGTCAGATACGCTACGACTTCGGCGGCGCGGACGCAGGGCGGCTCGTGGCTGACAACATCAAATACATCTCGTTTCGTGATTCGTACGGCGCCGCCGACAGTACTTATTATCTCCAACAGCGTTGGAACCAGCAGGAGATAAGCGAGCGGACGCCCCGCGTCGGCACGCTCCTCAGCGAGGCTTACGCCCGCTCCGGCGGCGACACGGCAAAGCGGAGAGAGCTCCGGAGCCGCCTCTACGAAACGTTTAACCTCAAGCCCTTGCTCGACAAATACGTCATTCTTCTCTCGTCGGGAGAGATGAGAAAATATCTCATAACGCGGATGTTGCTCTCCGACCCGCGCGTTCTGATAATGGATAACCCGTTCATAGGGCTCGACGAACCGGCGCGCGCGAGCCTCATCGACTTGCTTTACATTCTCTCGCAGGAGCCGGGACGGCAGATCATACTTGTCGTAACGAAACGCGCCGACATACCCTCGTTCGTTACGCGGGTGTGGGAGATGAAGGACGAAAGGTTGCTCCCGGCGCGCGACAGGGACAGATACGAGCGCGACGAACCGCAGCCGGAGACGGACGCCGAAGCGGAACGCAGAACGTCGATGCTCCGCTTGCCCGAGCCGCCGGATAACTACAACAGCGACATCGTGGCGGGTATGAAAGGGGTTACGATACGCTATGGCGAGCGTGTAATTCTCCGCAAGCTCGACTGGACCGTACGCAACGGGGAGCGTTGGGCGCTCAACGGACGCAACGGAGCCGGCAAATCGACGCTCCTGTCCTTAGTCTGCGCCGACAATCCGCAAAGCTATGCGTGCGACATAACCCTGTTCGACCGCCGGCGCGGCACGGGGGAAACCATCTGGGAGATAAAGAAACACATCGGCTATGTGTCGCCCGAGATGCACCGCGCATACCGTAAAGACATCGCCGCGATAAAGATTGTGGCGAGCGGATTAAACGATTCCGTAGGGCTTTACGTCAAACCTAAGGAAGAGGATTATGCCCGTTGCCGGTATTGGATGTACGTTTTCGGCATCGAACACTTGGCTGACAGGACGTTCCTCAGCCTCTCAAGCGGCGAGCAACGGATGGTGCTCTTGGCGCGCGCGTTCGTAAAGGACCCCGAGCTCCTTATCCTCGACGAGCCGCTCCACGGCTTGGATCCGCACAACGGCGCAATGGTGAAGAGAATTATCGACACCTTCTGCCGGCGGAAAGGCAAAACACTTATAATGGTTAGCCACTATCAGGACGAATATCCGGACTGTATCAACCACAGAATAAAGCTCGTACAACATTAAAAAGACATAACAACGTAAACTCAACGACATCATGAAACGATTTTTTACGGCAATCATCCTCGCGTTCGCGTTCGCCGCAACCCTGCCGGCGCAAGACATCTACGGCGAGGTGAAGAACATCATGGACAATCTCCAAACCATCAAGGACGACACATCGAAGAGCCTCGACGTCAGGAAGATAGCGACCTTTAAATGGGATGCAATTTATTATTTGCTCTACAAATCGAAAGACGACACCGAAGCGATGATCGGCGCACAGGTGGATGCGATGATCGACTTCGTCAACCTCTTCATCGACCAAATGGACAAGACAAAAAACGCCTCACGCCGGCAAATAATCCTCTCGAAGTTTAAGAACGCCACCCTCGAAAACAGCCTCAGGAACGACACCGACAAGGATGTAACCTACGCATACGTCGACAATCAGAACTTCCTTACTCAGTTCTCGTTGGACACCGACTGGGTGAAGGCGTTGGAAGAGGTGAAGAAATAATAAAACCAATAGGTGGAGCCGTAGGCGTCGCGCAAACCGTTTTCGCGCAACACGCGGTTGTCCTCGCCGCGGCGGCGGGATAAGAAGTCGGCAAAGCCGGCTTCTTGTTTTTTGCCGGCTCCGGCGGAGCTGAGGTCGTGCTCGTAGCGGTAAATGTCGAGCGCCTCGCCGTAGTGCTTGGGCGCAGCGAGGGCGGTGTCGTTGTCGGCGGCATAATATTTCACGAAGGCGTCGATGTCGCGGTCGAGCAGGCAGGCGGTGTAGAGATAATCGCGTCCGAGGGGCGTTATCCGCCCGCGGCGGCGGAGAAGCGCGAGCCATTCCCGTCCGCTCACGCCCGGCGCGGGCACGCCTCCGAGAGCCTCGTAGATGACGTTTGGCGAAATCATAAGCAGCTTATTGTCGTCTGCGGGGAACAGACTTGCCGAGCCGTTCACCACATTCCGCTCGAAGAAACATTCGCCCAGGCGCCCCGTCTGCGCCATTGCGAACGCCTTCATCATCGCCGTAGGCGGGGTATTGACGTTGTGGCGGGCAATCGTGTGCACGGCTCCGTCGTAGTCGCCCCTAAGGAGACACCGCTCGCAACGCAGGCGCACGTGATCCGTCTCGCAAGTGTTGCCCGCGAACACGCCGACGGAAAGGAAGACGAGAACGGCGAGCAGGTTGAGGAAAAGCGCTTGCAGGGGCGGGCAATGCGCTATCTTTGCCCCGCGAATAAAAAAGTTGACAACAAACAGGACGATAACCGCTGGAATGCAAAACATCCACGCATTGCCGAACAAATCAGGCTCTCCGCCGCCGGCGATATGCACGTCGCAAATCATCGCAAGCAACATCGCGGGGACCAACAGACGGATGGCGGGGAACCTTTTTAGCCGCCGGAGCAACAGCGGAGACAACAGCACGTCCGCCGCAAGCAACACCAATGTGATGACCGCCGCACCGATTAACGAGTTGTAAACCGCACGTCCGCCCGACAGCGAATATACCGCATACGCAAGCAAATCAGCCTGAAAGACCGATAAATAACAAAATGCAAACGCATAAAAGACAACGCCGCACACGGCGTATATCCATCTCCTGACAGCGGGCGAACTATGCATAAATAAGTTCGGAAAGGGGGATGCCCCCGCGCCGGAGCATACCGGCACGGGGACAATACATTATATTTAATCCTCTTTCGGCTTCAGCACGAGCGCCGTGCGGGCGGGTATATAGAGCTTGAGCCAGCCCTTGCCGCCGCCGGCGTAAAGACCGTCGTATTGCGTGGCGTGCACGAGGCTGTCGTCGTTCAGCCCGTTGCCCCCGTAGAGCGGGCTGTCGCTGTCGAGGATAATCTCGTATTGACCTTCGGGGACAAGGAAGCCGTAGTCGGTGAACGAGCGCGACGGGTTGAAATTGAACACGAACACCAGTTCCCCGCGTTTGAAGGCGAGCACCTGGTCGCCGTCGTTATGCCAAATCTCTTCGACGGGCGTGGCTTGGAAATCCTTTCTGCCCCCTATAATATGCATCAGAGCGCGGGCGAAGTCGCCCAGTTAGTGATAACAC
>JAJPZE010000117.1 GCA_021204565.1 Prevotella sp.
TATGTCGCCCGGCTTGCCGTTGTGGCGGACGGCAGGCGTTGTTTCCCCGGCGCGTATGACGGGGGTTTGGTTGCGTTGCCCCCCGGCGGTGTAGATCTCTATTCGCGCGTCGCGGCGGAGCGGGGCGTCGAAGGATATGGCGGCGTATCCGCCTTCGGCGGGGCGTATGCTCACGCCTGAGGGTTGTGTGCGGCTAATGGCGCTGATGCCGTCGAGGCCGAGCACGCCGAGCAACCCGGCGTAGATGTCGATTTGCCCGTATCCGTATTGGTTGTTCGGATAGGTGAGCGAGGGGTCGGGCCGAGTGCTTGTCCGGGCGATGATATCCTTTACGTCGTCGGGCGTGAGGCTGTTGTCCGCTTCGAGCCACAGGGCGACGGCACCGGCGACGAACGGTGCGGACATAGATGTGCCCGTATCGGCTTTCCAATAATATGTTCTCCCGTTGAAATCGTAGCTGCCGACGAGGTCGCTCCACGTGTCGGCCGTCGGATTGGCTTCGAAAAAGAAGCTGTTCGTCGAGGAGATGATGTTCGTTCCCGGAGCGACGACATCGGGCTTGATCCGCCCGTCGAGTGTCGGTCCGACCGACGAGAAGACGGCTCGCGTGCCGCCGGAGCCGTAGTCGTTGGTTACGGTTTGTCCGGAGAGGTTGGCGAACGACGTGGCGTAAGCGCTTGCACCGACGGCGACGACCGCCGGCGCGGACGCGGGCGCGAAGACGTTGTGCGAGGTCTCGGCGCCGGTCAGCGCGGCGTTGACGGAGGGCTTGTCGACAAAGTTTCCGACCAATCGATATGCCTCCACTTCGGCGTTCTCCCCGATAAACTCGGCGCTTATCGGCTGACCGGACGTATAGCCGATCTTGGCGGGTCCTTCGATGACGAACTCGACGACGATATGCCCGGCGTCGTATGCGGAGGGGTACGCCGTATACGTGAAGACGTACTGCGTGCCGCCGGCCGTGAGCGTGTCGCTGATGATTTCGTCGATATGTTCGCGCAGGCCGGCGGTGTCGACAAGACGGGTTACCGGGTCGTCGGAGTAGATGGTGGTGCGTATGGTGAAGTCGTCGTCGCCTTGCGCCATATAAAAGAGTTGCGAGCCGTAGTTTTCGAGGAATGTCCCGGCGCTCTCTTCGCCTTTGGGTTTGCACAGATAACACATCGTCTGGCTGTTGTTCCCCGCCGAAGCGACGATAATCCGCCCCTCTCCGGTCATCCGCGCGAGCACGTCGTAATACAGCTCGGTATCCTCCGTGAAGTCGGCATACGACCCTTCGCTGAGCGATATGACGCAGGGTTGCCCGGCGCTGTCGGCGTAATCGAAGATGTATTTGAAGCCAAGAGCGGTGAGGGGCGTGCCGTAATCAACGCCGGTCAGAGCGTCGGCGACGTATTCCTTGTTGTCGGTAGTAACGTTGCACACGAGGCATATATCGCTTTCGGGAGCTATGCCGGAGTAATCCGAACCGTATCCGCTGCCCGCCGACGTGCCAAGCGTATGGCTGCCGTGAAGACAGGTCAGACCGTCGCGCGTATGCCCTAAGGCGATGATGGAGTCGCGGTCGGTGTAATCGCGCCCTATCGGCATGCGGCTGTCGAGCGTATCCGCCGAGAGCATATCCCAAAGCGCACGCACGCGGTATTCGGCTTTATCCGCCGTATAGAGCACGGGGTTGGTCAGGTCGAAACCGATATCCTCCACCCCGACGAGCACGCCTTTGCCGGTGTATGCCTGCGGCAGACCGTCGCCCGAACGTGCCTTATCCGCCCCGATGATTTGCGCCGTGGCGGTGTTGGCGGGCTCGTTTGCCCGCCCCGTCTCTATCTTCACTATCCGCGCGTCGTCAGCCAAGACGGGCAACGAAGCTACGGGAAGGCTGACAATATCTATATCGCCGAACGAAGCGAGCACATCCGTGCCGGTCGGGGAGTAGATGCCGGCGGCGTCGCCGGCGGTGCGCACGAAAGCGAACATCCGCGTCGCGGCACCGTTTGCCCCGGCTTTCTTTGCCCCACCGTTATCGGTTTCCGCCCGGCGGGCGGTATATTCGCGGTATGCCGCCCGTGCGGCGGGGGAGAGCTTGTGCATAAACGCCTGTCCGCTACACGCAAGAGCGGGCAACAGGCAAAAGGCAGTGAAGAGAAATCTGTTCATACGGGTTATGGATTTATACGCACCCGGCGTAACCGGCGGCAAAGATAAAGATAAATTATGTATAAAATAATTTTGCGGTGATGGAGAATACACTTACCTTTGCATTGGGGTTGCGCCGATTCGATTGGGAGACTCATCAAAAAAACTATATTCAATCGGGAGAATAAGCCCTTGTCAATGGCGTGCCGCGCCCGGCGGTCTTTAAGTTCGGCTCGACCGTCCTATTAGCGGATTACAGCGGCGGGGATAAGCTCCAAAGCTTCGTTCCGGGAGTTTTCATCACATCATCGGGCAACCCCTTTTTCCTTAAACTTCGAGCTATGCGTTGGCGTTGTCTTCTCTTTTTGCCCCTCCTCGTATGTGTTGCGTGCGGGAGCAAACCGAAGGCGCCGGATCCGTGGGGCGTGTCGGAGAGCGGCGCGCCGGCGGCGGACGGGGCGTTGCAGCTGGGCGACATAATGACCAACGGCGAGCTGATAATGGTTACGCTGTCGGGTCCCGACACATATTACGAATATCACGGGCGGGGCATGGGCTTGCATTATCTGCTCTGCGAGCGGTTTTGTCAAACTATCGGAGTGTCGCTCCGCGTCGAGGTCTGCAAGGATACGGCGGAGATGGTTCGGCGCATAGCGGACGGAGAAGCCGACCTGGCGGCGTTTCCGATGACCGAAGAGCGCTTCGGGGAGCTGGGTCCGGAGCGTGCTTCGCTTCGCAGGGCGGCGCGCGGGAAGTGGTTCTGGCTGGTCAATAAAGATAACGGTTCGCTTGCCGAAAAGGTGGATGAATGGCTGACGGCGGACGAAGTGGAGCGCTCGGAAAAGGAGCAGGCGTACCGGCTGTCCGCCAAGAGCATAACGCGCCGGGTGTACGCTCCGATGAGGGATAAGGCGAGGGGCATCATCTCCGATTACGACGATTTGTTCCGCCGCTACGCCCCTTCGGTGCGTTGGGACTGGCGTTTGCTCGCCGCGCAATGTTACCAGGAGTCGACCTTCGACCCGCGTGCCCGCTCGTGGGCGGGGGCGTGCGGGCTGATGCAAATTATGCCCGCGACCGCCGAGCACTTGCGTCTTGCGCGCCAAGACGTATACAATCCCGACAAGAATGTTGCGGCGGCGGTGAAGTATATATCGGAACTGACGGGGTTGTTTGCCGACATTGACAACCCGTCGGAGAGGCTCAAGTTCGTTCTCGCCTCATATAACGGCGGGCACCGGCACATACGCGACGCTATGGCTCTTGCGCGCAAGCACGGCGCGAACCCTCACCGCTGGGCGGACGTGCGCACCTTTGTCCTGCGCCTCTCTATGCCCGCATATTACGCCGACCCTGTCGTGAAATACGGTTATATGCGCGGAAGCGAGACGGCGGAGTATGTCGACCGCATCATCAGCCGTTGGGATTATTATCGCGGGGTGAAGCCGGCAGGCGCCGATATTCACGTCCCGGCGGGCGCGCCGGCGGCTCCGAACGGTCAGGAGCCCCATCCGAGCGGGAAGAGAAAGGCGAAGTACACGCTCTGACCGGTTCGTGCCGGCGGCGGCATATTTGTCTTGTATCAACGCTTTCGGGCGCGGTTCTGGTTTTTAGCCGGCGGCGCGGGGGCGTTATTTGCGATAAATGTTTACCTTTGCGGCGGTTTGGCGGGCGCGCTGTTGCCCGTATAGGTTTAAGGTTAAAGGATATTGTTATATATATGTTGAGAATTGCGATACAATCCAAGGGGCGCTTACACGAGGAGACGCTTGCGCTCCTCTCCGAGGCGGGCATACACATAAGCGGGGGCAAACGCACGCTGTTGGAGCAGTCGGGCAATTTCCCCGTCGAGGTGCTTTATCTGCGCGACGACGACATCCCCCAGTGCGTGGCTGAGGGCGTGGCGGACTTGGGCATCGTCGGGCGCAACGAATACGAGGAGCGCGGGGAAGACGCCGAGGTGTTGTGCGGCTTGGGGTTCAGCCGGTGCCGTCTGTCGCTTGCCGTTCCCAAGGCGGCGGAATACGACGGCTTGGGCTGGTTTAACGGGAAAAAGATTGCGACGTCATACCCCGTCATACTCCGCCGGTTCTTGGCTCAAAAAGGCATCGAAGCGGACGTACACGAGATAGCGGGCTCGGTAGAGATCAGCCCGAGCATAGGTCTGTCCGACGCTATCTTCGATATCGTCTCGAGCGGGAGCACGCTCCAAAGCAACGGTTTGACGGAGGTGGAGACGGTGATGGAGTGCGAGGCGATCCTCATCGCCAACAAGGGGATGACGGCGGAGAAACGCGGGGTCGTCGGCGAGCTGTTGTTCCGCATCGGGGCTGTCCGCGCGGCTCAGGACAAGAAATACGTGCTTATGAACGTGCCGGGCGGGTGCTTGGATGAGGTCCTGGCCGTGCTCCCGGGCACGAAGAGCCCGACCGTCATGCCGCTCGCCACGCCGGGTTGGAATAGCGTGCATACGGTTATCGACGAGAAGCGGCTGTGGAGCATCATAAGGAAGTTGAAAGAATTAGGCGCCCAGGGCATCCTTGTCGTGCCGATAGAGAAAATGATTTTATAAGCCGGTGATTAACGTACATATCTATCCCGAGCCGTCGGAGCTGGTTTCGCTCCTGCGCCGGCCGGCGAAGAACGCCGCCCGTTTGGCGGCTGTCGTCGGGCGCATACTCGACGATGTGCGCACGCGGGGTGATGATGCGCTCCGCGAATACGAACTTCAATTCGACCGTGCGGTTATCGAAGACTTTGCCGTAAGCGGGGCGGAGATCGACGCCGCCGCGGCTTCCGTCGGCAGCGAGCTGCGCGCGGCGATTGAATTAGCTCATAAGAACATCGCCGCGTTTCATAGCTTTCAAGCCTTTCGCGGGGAGAAATGCCGCGTCGCGCCGGGCGTCGAGTGCTGGCAAAAGAGCATTCCGATCGAGCGGGTAGGGCTGTACATACCGGGCGGGACGGCGCCTCTGTTCAGCACCGTGCTTATGCTCGCGACCCCCGCGCGCATAGCGGGTTGCCGGGAAATTATCCTCTGCACCCCTCCGTCGGCTGACGGCACGGTGCACCCCGCCATACTTACCGCGGCGCGTGTGGCGGGCGTAAGCCGGATATTTAAGGCGGGCGGAGTGCAAGCGATCGGAGCAATGGCTTACGGCACGGCAAGCATTCCGAAGGTGTATAAGATACTCGGGCCGGGCAATCAGTACGTTACGGCGGCGAAGCAGATGGTTTCCCCCGCCGATGCAGCTATTGACATGCCCGCCGGTCCGAGCGAAGTGATGGTGCTTGCGGACGGCTCGTCCGACGTCTCTTTCGTAGCTTCCGACTTGCTTTCGCAGGCGGAGCATGGCGTTGATTCTCAGGTCGTGTTGCTCACTACCTCGGCCGCGATCGGCCCCGACGGGGTTCGGGAGGTGGATCGGCAACTGTCCGCG
>JAJPZE010000248.1 GCA_021204565.1 Prevotella sp.
CGCTTTTTGAGCTAAAATTTCATTGCACACTACCCCTGCCGTTAAGTTAATTAACGTCTGTTCACGCGCGGAAAATTAACAAATCAAATGTGATGATTATACGGGTTTGGGAGGTCGCGAACCCATATTAAGCCGAACGCGAAGGCGTAAGAGGTTAATCTTCGGCAGGGGCGGCGCATGCCTTTACCCTCTGCCGGCACTCTTCGAGAATAGCGTTCAGGCTCTCCGCCGTGTCGGCGCGGAGCATGGCTATGCGTGTCTGACGGAAATCGGGAATACCCTTGAAGACGGGTGTTGCGGCGAGGTGGCGGCGGGTATGAAGTATGCCGCGACGTTCGTCGAGTTGCGTTACATTTATTCGTAACAGCTCTTTTAATATATCTATTTGCCGGTCGATGGAGAGCCGCTCGGGGGCGAATATCCACGGCTGACCGAAGGTCGCGCGCCCGATCATCACAGCATCGACGCCGTATCTTGCCCGCGCCGCCTCCGCGTCCGCTATGCTCCGGATGTCCCCGTTGCCGATTATAGGTATCGTTATCTTCGGGTTGCTCTTCACCTCACCTATCAGCGTCCAGTCCGCCTCCCCGGTGTACATCTGCGAGCGGGTGCGTCCGTGAACGGTCAGAGCGGCGATGCCGCAGTCCTGCAACCGCTCCGCAAGCTCCACGATAAAGGGGCGCTTGCCGGCTCCGGGTATGGACAACGACGCATCATACATCGCCGGCACATCCCAGCCGAGTCGGGTCTTGACGGTTACCGGCGTGTGTACGGCGTTCACCACAGCCCGCGTAATGTCTAAAAGGAGCGGCACATTGCGGAGCATTCCCGCCCCCGCGCCCTTGCCCGCAACTTTCTTCACGGGGCATCCGAAGTTAAGATCGATAATGTCAGGACGCGCCTCAGCCTCGACAATACGTGCAGCCTCAACCGTCGCCGCAACATCTCTGCCGTAGATTTGAATACCCACGGGGCGCTCCTCTTCGTCTATCGCCAGCTTCCTTACCGTGGCGTTCACCTCGCGCACAAGCGCCTCCGCACTGATAAATTCCGTATAGACGACGGCCGCTCCGAAATACTTGCACAGCCGCCGGAACCCGATGTCGGTTACGTCTTCCATAGGTGCGAGCAGGAGCGGCACGCTGCCGGTGCGCTCTCGTGCGGACACGAGATAATCCGCGAAACGGAAAGGGGCTTTCACGGGGCACATATATATATAAAGAAAAGTGTTAAAGGAGATGATAACAACCGCCCGCCATACCGCGCACGACGCCTTTCATCTCAAGGTTGAACATCAGCGCAAGCACCTTTTGTATCGGCATTCCGGACTTCACCGTAAGCACATTCACCTGCAAATCGTTCGTCTCTTGCAATACGCCGACGATTGTCTTCTCGTCGTCGGACAGGTTTTCAAAGAGACGCCGCTCTATCCCTTCACGCTTGGCTTCGTTCAACTTGACGTCCGTGTCCCAACGCATCGCTTTCACTAAGTCCTCCGCGCCGGTTATTAAACTTGCGTTGTTGTCGCGTATCAGGTTATTGCAACCCTGGCTGTACTCCGCCGTTACCGCGCCCGGGAATGCAAATACGTCTTTATTATAACTGCGTGCGATACTCGCCGTTATCAATCCGCCGCCTTTCGCCGCACTCTCTACGACGATTGTGCAGTCCGACAGACCCGCCACAATACGGTTCCTTTGGACGAAGTTCCCCCTCATCGCCGTTGTCTGCGATACGTACTCCGTCACCAAGCCGCCTTGCTCCAACATTTTCTTCGCCGTGTCTTTATGCGAATACGGATATATCTGGTCGAGCCCGTGAGCTAAGACGGCGACCGTCGGGAAACCGTTGGCAAGCGCCTCGCGATGTGCGGTTATGTCGACCCCGTAGGCTAATCCGCTGACGACTAACACCTCTCCGTAGGGGCGCAAATCGCTCATCAGGCGGTGCAGGAGGTCGAAGCCGTAAGTAGTGCAATGCCGTGTGCCGACAACGGAAACTATCCGTTTATGGTTAAGGTCGGCTGTCCCCTTATAATACAACACCACAGGTGCATCGCTGCAATCGCTAAGCCGTTGAGGGTACGAAGGGCTGTTCATGGGGAATATCTCCACGCCGTTCGCCTTGCACCAAGTGTACTCGGCTTCGGCGCGATGCATTGCTTCGTCAATGTTCAGCAGGGCTTGCTCCGCTTTCGGGGATATGTCGGGCACGGCATCACGCAAGTTGCCGCGGTTGTCAATCACCTCTGTTGCCGAGCCGAAGCGTTGGTAAAGCTCGCGCAAACCGGCGAGGCTGATATACGCCAGCCGCGTTAAGGCAATGCTGCAGATTTGTTCCCGTTCGTTCATCCCAAATATTCGGCGAAGGCGGAGCACACCTCTTCCGAGTCGTCTAATTGCCCGTTGACCACGCAAACCACATCCACCGTCGCCATAAAGCAGAGTTTATCGTCGGGCTGTTTTGTTATCCTGTGGTCGAAGACGTAACGTAATCCGCGCTTCGACATCGTTGTATGCACGCAGAAACGGTCTTCCGTGCGGAGCATCGACTTATATTGCAGGCTCATTCGGGCAGCTACAAGGTCGATGCCGCGTGAGTGCAAGCCGGCGAAACTTAACCCCACGCTCTCCATTAACTTATGCCGCGCGTGCTCGAGATAGTGGAGATAGTTGGCGTTGTTGACGATTCCCTGAATGTCGCACTCGTATGCACGCACATCCATATCTAAATCAAAGGTCTTTTTCATCTACTCGTAAATATTGGTATCCGATACGGCAACGCAGGCAGTCTTTACGGTCGCAGTAATCTTTTTTCAATTGTATGAGCGCCTGTGAGTCGCATGCATTGTTTACTTCCAAGCCGCACTCGCGCCACAGCTCCACAATATTGTTCCTCTCCGGCTTTACCTTCTCCATCATCGTAAATGCCTTGTCGCGCATCTGTTTGTCGTGTCGGAAGCGGCCGTAGGCGTAAAACAGCGGGACAATAGTGTTGATAATGATTATCTCAATCGAAGTTTTCGAGAGGCTTTTTATGCTCTTTTCGCTTTCTTCACCGAAGAGAAAATGTGTCTGCCAGTAGGGTGTGGCGTGGGTTGCAAGGGCTTTCTCCACGTCGCGAACCGTGTTGCAGGCGAGCAAGTTGCTCATTCCCGCAGTGCGGTTGTAGTGAAGTTGCGCGAGTTGGGATAAGCGGATGGTGGGGAAGCCCGGCGGTCGGAGACGGAGAAAGCGCCACAGCTGCGCGTTGATTGGCGTGAGCGTGAACTTCTTCGCCAAATATCGATACTCGGCTAAGAGGCGTTGGAAGTATTCGTCAGCCTCCATCGCGGCGCGTTGTTTCTCCCTCGCAGCGTCGGCATTGAGCAGTCCGGCTTGTCCGAAAAATACGGCTTCGATTTGGAAAAGGTCATCTCTGTGGTGGTCTACGGCGTGGAGAGGGAAACTCTTAGCCCATTGCTCGAATGCATCGGCATTAAGTCCGAAGCCGAAATTTCTCGCCAGAGTGCGGAAGAAAACATCTTCCCAAGAGCCCTTGCACTCATCTAAACGGGCGAGTATGTCGTTTGCTTTGCGCTCCAAACGTTCGATATAGAGATATGCGAGCCAATCCGAGAGCATCTCCGGAGCGACGTGCGGGATCAGGCGATAACAGCGCGGATAGCGGTCCTCTGTAAGTAAATGCTCGTAATTCGTGCGTATTCGTTCCGGTATAGGCAACTCTATCTGCGGCACTTTCTCGCCTTTTGCGTTGTATACGTTCTCAGTATCGACATCGTTGACCACGTGGAGAATGACGTTGTTATATGCCGCGTCGGTGTCGTGCCCGTGCTGTTTCCAGAGCGAGGAACGCATATGAAGCTCGACGTTACCTACCCACAGCTGACCGTCGATCCTTACTTTTGCGTTGAAGAAGTCGGGACCCGCGTCGCTGTTGAGCAGACCTACATCCACCACTTCAATACGCCTCCCGTCGGTCGTAACGAAGTCTTTAAGGGGAAACAAACGGTGTTTCCAAACGTAATGAAACAGCTTTTCCATAGGGTTGTACGGCATTGCAAAGTTAGTATAAATAGGCAAAGAGCGCGCCCGCACCGCTAAAATATTATGCCTTTCTTTTTGTTTTGACGGCGTATTAGGTTACTTTTGCGCGTGCAAAAAGTATGTTTTAGGCGCGAACGAAATGAAGATTGCAATCATCGGATACGGCAAAATGGGCGGGATGATAGAGGAGATTGCCCGGTCAAGAGGTCACGAGATAGTGAGCATCATCGACGTTGACAATCAGGAAGACTTTACGAGCGAGGCGTTTCGAAGTGCCGACGTGGCGATAGAGTTCACCACTCCCGGCACGGCATACGCCAACTGCCGCAAGGCTTGGGATGCGGGCGTGAAGGTTGTCAGCGGCACTACGGGATGGATCGACCGGCACGAAAAAGAGGTCGATAGGGCGTGTAAGGAAGAGGGGAAGACGCTCTTTTGGTCGTCGAATTTTAGCGTCGGGGTCGCCGTCTTCGCCGCTGTGAACAAGTATTTAGCAAGGATTATGAACGCCTTTCCCCAGTACGACGTCGAGGAAACCGAAGTTCATCACGTTCATAAGCTCGATCATCCGAGCGGCACGGCAATCACTCTTGCCGAGCAAATTGTAAGCCGGCTCGACCGCAAAACGGCTTGGCAACCGGGCACGCTGACCCGTCCCGACGGGCAAGTCGTTACCGAAAGCGAACCCAAACCCGACCTGCTGACCGTCAACAGCATACGTCGAGGAGAGGTGCCGGGCATTCACAGCATAACGTATAATTCGGTTGCGGACTCGATAACCATCACTCACGACGCGCATTCGCGGCGCGGCTTTGCGCTCGGAGCAGTGCTCGCCGCCGAATATACCCTTACTCACGCCGGGCGGCTCAATATCTCCGATATGTTCGTTTTTTAGCTCCCGCGCCGCCGGCAGATATGTTTATTTAAGCAAAACCATAGTTATGATTGATAAAGAGAAGCAGAAACTGAATATGAAACGGCAGTGGGCGAAGTGCATTATCGCGCTTTTGCTCTATGTTGCGTTCCTTATTTGGGTGAAGAGTTGGTTGGGAATTATTGTCATCCCGTTTATCTTTGATGCGTATATAACCCGTAAAATCCGTTGGCATTGGTGGCGTGAAGCGGAGAAGCCGATACGGGTTTTGATGTCTTGGGTCGACGCTCTTGTCTTCGCTCTTGTAGCCGTTTACTTCATCAATCAGTTCTTTTTCCAAAACTCCGTCATACCTTCGAGCTCGCTTGAAAAGAGTTTGCTGACCGGCGATTATCTGTTCGTATCGAAGATGAGCTACGGTCCGCGTATCCCGCAGACCCCTTTAACCATGCCTTTAACCCAGCATACGCTTCCCTTTTTCAACGTTAAGAGCTACTTCGAATGGCCTCACTGGGACTATCGGCGCGTAAAAGGCTTCGGCAATGTTGAGCTTAACGATATCGTCGTGTTCAACTATCCCGCCGGTGACACTAGCTGCAACGAAGCCCGCTACCAAGCTCAGGATTATTACCAGCTCGCCTACAGCAT
>JAJPZE010000128.1 GCA_021204565.1 Prevotella sp.
ATCTTATATTTTGCGCGTCTTTTTCTTCTTCTGTTGCATTACGGGTTTATCTCCATTATTTGCGAGAGCCGCCAAGCGGTTCTCGGCTCTTTGTAGTTTTGTGGTCAGGCGGGCTATCTCGCGGTCTTTAAGAGCGAGTTGGTCTCCGGAGTTTCGAATTGCCAAGAGCAGGGAGTTGAGTTGCTCGTTATCGATATCGTCGGGATATAAACTATTGACACGGGAGATAAAATCGCCGAGAATGTTCATATAATTAGTGAATGCGTCGAACGGACTGCTGTATATTCCCCGGTCAATACCTATACCGGACCACTTCGTGGTCATAAAGGAGAAGTTGTTCGTCGCCTGCAGGTACTCCCAGTCTTGACTGATACGCGGATCCTTTGCGATAAGCACACGGTCGGCAATAGAGTAGAGCTTGTTGAACGCTTCTTGTTGCAACGGATTGCCCAAGAGGGATGATGTGTCGCGCTCCTCGTCGTTCCAGCTAATCGTCTCGGGGACATCTATGGTGCTTACGCTATTGAATTTGCGGCAGATTTCGGTCGGGGTAGAGAACGAGACGCCCGCATTCTTTGCGCAAACAGGCAGGGCACGGATAAACTCTAAGATATTGCTTGACAGCGGTTGCGCCACTCCAATTGACGAGAGCTCCATAAAGATGTTTATCACTTGCTCCTCTTCGGGCAACTGACTTATACGCTCTATATACCTGTCGGCAAAGAGCGGATAACCTTCCCAAGAAGAGTCATTAAAGCGCAAAGATATGTCGTCGGACAGATTAATGTCCCGCAAGAGGAGCTTGAGCTTGGGTGCATACGCGCAACCGTACACATAATGGGGCGACTTCCAGCCCAACACTTGTTTCGCGCCCTCGGTCAACATTCCCTTAAAGCCCATACGCGCCACCGTCTCGCCTATCGCGTCGTTGTAGATGAGCGAGGAGTTGCGGAACACTGTCGGCTTCTTTCCGAAGTATTCGGCTATCTTCGCGGCTTGCATCTTCACGTCTTCTGCGAAGCATTTATCGTTAGCAAGCGAGGTCAAACCGTGCGAATAAGGCTCGGCGAGGAACTCTACACAGCCGGTTTCGTTCAGCTTCCCGAGCAGGTCGAGCACCTGCGGGGCGTGTATCTCCAACTGCTCCATGCCGACACCGGACAAGGAGAAAGCGACTTTGAACACGCCTTTATGCTCGCGGCACATATCGAGCAAGGTTGTCAGAGCGGGCACGTAACTCTGCTCGACGATACGCCGCATCGTGGTTTCGTTATTATAATCGTCGTAATAATAATGGTCCGTGCCGATGTCGAAGAAACGGTAACGCTTCAGATGAGTTATCTGATGGATTTCGAAATAAAGGCAAATGGTTTTCATATATCGGTTGTTTATAATTATACGTATTTAGTTATTGCCGGATGATTAACGACCGACGAGGTTGTTATAATATCGGCGGATACGCAGCCCGACCTTTTCCCAAGTGATGCCGTCGACCTCTTTAAGCCCTTCGGCTTGCAAGTAATCGTGGAGCGCGTCGTTGGTGCAGATTGAGTGTATTGCGTCAGCCATAGAGTAGATATCCCAGTAATCAACCTTTATGACCTTGTCTAATATCTCGCCGCAGCCGCTCTGCTTGGAGATAATAGAGGGGCAGCCGCACTGCATCGCTTCAAGCGGAGCAATGCCGAAAGGCTCGCTTACCGACGGCATAACAAACACATCGGAGTTCTTATAACACTCGTAAACCTGTCTGCCGCGTTGGAAACCGGGGAAATGAAACCTATCTGCGATGCCTTTTTGAGCAACAAGCTTAATCATTGCATCCATCATATCTCCCGAGCCCGCCATACAGAAACGGATATTCTTCGTTCGGGTCAAGACGAGCGCCGCCGCTTCTACAAAGTACTCCGGCCCCTTCTGCATCGTAATGCGACCCAAGTAAGTAACTATCTTCTCCTTGGGGTTCTTATGTGGCTCAATGGCTCGGATATCGTCGGCGAGGGGATAAACGGCGTTGTGCATAGCGACACATTTGCGCGGGTCCTGATGATAATTGTTTATCACGGTCTGCCGTGTCAGCTCGGATACGCACATAATACAGTCGGCATTATCCATCCCGTCTTTCTCTATGCCGTAGACGGTCGGGTTGACGTTACCGCGCGAGCGGTCGAAGTCGGTTGCGTGTACGTGGATGCACAAAGGTTTGCCCGACACTTTCTTGGCGTGTATTCCGGCGGGGTAAGTAAGCCAGTCGTGGGCGTGTATGATATCGAATTGCTCGCTTCGCGCGACGATACCGGCGATAATCGAGAAGTTGTTTATCTCTTGGTTTAAGTTCTCGGGATAGCCTCCGGCGAACTCGAGGCAACCGAGGTCATTCGGTTGCAGATAATTGAAGTCGGCGTAGATATGGTCGCGGAAGCGGTAATAATCATCCGCCGTATGACCTGTCATCCGGGAGGCGACGTAATCATAATCGACGTCGCGCCACGCCACGGGAACTTGCCCCATATTTACAATCCTGAGGAATTTCTCCTCCTCTCCCGTCGGACGCGGCATGCAGAACGTGGTCTCGACATCGCCTTGCAAGCTCAACCCTTTTGTAATGCCATACGAAGCGACGGCTAAACCGCCGTAGATTTTCGGGGGGAACTCCCAGCCGAACATTAATACTTTCATAACGAGCTTCCTTTCTTATTGGTTGGCGTTATAGTTCAGGCGCTCCAAAGTGCGAATTGTGCGTAGGATCTCCGCCACATTCATTGCAAACGACATCGCGCCACGTCCATGGAAAGGCGGATTGCCGTCGAACATCTCCGGTATAGTGCCGAGCGTGTGATAATACATCTCCTCTTCGTACCCGACCATTTGCCGCCCGACGAAGCTCAGGCGTGTACGTTTGAATATTTTCAAGCAGGCTTCGAGATAAAAGCCGCCTAACCACGGCCAAGCGGTTCCCTGATGATATGCGCGGTCGCGTTGTTCCTGCGAACCCTTGTAAACCGGGTTGTATGCCCCGCTCTTGGGCGAGAGGGAACGCAGTCCTTTGGGGGTTAAGAGCTCGCGCGTGCATACGTCGAGTATTGCTTTTTGTTGCTCCTGCGAGAGCGGGGAGTAATCTAATGCGACGGCGAAGATTTGGTTCGGGCGCACTTCCCAGGACACCATATTCCCGTCGACGTAATCGTATAGATAGCCGTAATCGTTGCAGAACGTCTCTACGAATGCTTGCCCGCAGAGGTCGGCTTGCCGGCGCAAAGTTTCCGCCATATTGTGTTTGCCGCAGACCGAAGTCATCTTCTCGCCGAACCGGAGCGCATTATACCAAAGGGCATTAAACTCCACTATGTACCCCGAGCGCGGCACAATCGGCCGTCCTGTGAGGTCGGTTGAGTTCATCCACGTAACGGGTTTGTCTTTTCCGTTGCTGTAAACGAGCCCGTTGGTATCTACACGGAGATTGGGATGTTTGCCCGACAAAATAAAATCGACGATGTCGACGCAGAGCTGTCCGTAGCGCTCCATTTGCTTTTCGGGACCTACCTCGCGGGCATATTGTTGCGTCGCCCAGATTGCCCAGAGAAGCACGTCGGGTTGCTCCATCTCCGTTATCTTCACGCTTAGCGGTTTGCCCTCAAGGAACTCGCGGATACCTCTTGCGGCGGTGTCCATCACCAACTCGAAGTAATCCCTCTCTCCGATTGAAAGCGTCAGACCCGGCAAGGAGATGAACATATCGCGCGCACGGCACTTAAACCACGGATACCCGGCGAGGATATACCTCTCCTTATCCGAGACGCGGTTGTGAAACTGGTGCGCGGCGTTGACAAGGCAGTTATAAAAGCTGTCGCGAAGCGTGCGCTCGCTCTCCTCTTTGTCGAATAATGCTTTGAGCGAAGACGGGGTTATGCTCTTTACGCCGGCGGAAAAGACGATGCTCTCCCCCTTGCGTATGGGCATCTCGAAGTATCCCGGCACGTAGAGATCTTCCGTCTGCATGTACCCTCTCTCCCTCTCGCGGGGATAGGCAAGACCGCGGTACCAGTCGGGCCGGAACACAAATTCATTCTTCTTGCTGAACTGCATAAAGAGCTCGGGATATCCGTCGTACATCCGCGTTTTTATGCCGTTCGGCACGGCGGAATACTCTCTGCTTGCCGCCGTGTTCTCGTGTGTCCATTCCCTTACGCTGCGGAAAGCGAGGAAAGGACGGAAGCGGAGGGTGGTTGCGGAGTGTGCGTCGACGAGTGTGTAGCGGATAAGAATGCGGTTCTCGTAATGCTGGAAAACCATCTCTTTCTTAAGTATAACGCCGCCTACGCGGTAGGTTACGGTCGGCACGTGTTGGCTTTCGAAGTCGAGGATATACTTATGCCCGTTGGGATACGTTACGTCGCCCTGATACTTATGCACCGCCAAATTAAACTCCGCGCCGTGTTGGATGACCGTTGCATCCAACGAGGAGAGGAGCACGTGGTTCTCGTCGTCGAGCTCGGGAACGGGCACGACAAGCAACCCGTGATATTTCCGCGTGTTGCAATCGAGCACCGTAGAGCAAGAATAAGCACCGGAGCGGTTGGTCCTGAGCACCTCCCTTTTCAACGAACTCTCGAAGTTCGTCATCAATGCTTTCTCTAATTTAAGGTAACTCATAGTTACTGTCTGTGTATATTGTTTAGGTTATTATTGCGCTGTCAGTCCGGCTCGCGAGCGAAATTAAAGATTATTTTCCGGGCGCGCAACATAATTGAAGTTATTTTGCTTTTTGTAAGAAATTATTTAGTGCCGGAGCGGTTAGCAGAGGATAAAATCAGGGATATTTTCTCCTGGGCCGTCAGGTCGTAATCTATCCAATGTATGTTTATCCCGCGCCGCTCCATACCGCGGAACCAGGTCATTTGGCGCTTTGCGAATTGATGTATCGCCGTTTCAAGATTATGAAACATATCGTCGTAAGTCCGCCGCCCGACGCAATATTCGGTAACGTATTTATATTCCAAGCCGTAATAAATAAGGTCGTCGGGGGCGATACCCGAGTCGAGCAACCGCCTTATCTCCTCAATCATTCCCCCGTCGAGCCGTTCCTTTAATCTGCGGGTTATCCTTTCGCGCCGCCTTTCCCGGCTTATATCTACGCCGAAGACAAGCCGGCAGCGGTTGTCGGATGATGTATTGCCCCGCCGACCCTCTGAAAGAGAGATGCCGCGCTCCGCTATATATGTCTCTATTTCAATTGCGCGAATGGTGCGCCGGGCGTTGTTCGTGTCGGTTGTGTTGTGCATTGTCGTGCCGTTCCGACGCTTCAAATCCGCCAGTATAGTTGCCAATTCGGCGAGCGCCTTGCTTTCGAGCGAAGCGCGTAACGCGGGGTTCTCCGGCACGTGAGGCAACGAATAATTCCTCACGACGCCCTCTACGTAGAGCCCCGTACCCCCGCAGAGAATGGGTTGTTTATCACGCCGGCGGATGTCTCGAAGCGCCTTTTCAAAGTCTTCCCGATGGCGGAAGAGATTGTATTTCTCCCCTGAGGGGCAATTATCGATAAGCTGA
>JAJPZE010000047.1 GCA_021204565.1 Prevotella sp.
GGGCAGACGACCGGAGAACAGACCCGTTCCGCCCCGCAGTTTAAGACTCTTGTCGCCGAGGATGTCCCAAGTGAAACCGACGCGTGGGGAGACAATCAGGCTCGAGTTGGGCCATTTGCCGGTATCGATATGCCGCCCGTCGTAATCGAGATCGTATATCGCCTGATTGGTCATTAAGTCGCCGTTCTTGAAGAACAACCCGTCGAAACGTATTCCATAGGTGAGCTTGAACCGCGTATTGATGTCCCAATCGTCCTGCGCGTAGATGCCCGCTTTGTTGAATTGAACACGCGCGGCGGGGTCGCTCTCGCCGTTGTATCCATAAGTAAGGTTGACTATCTCCGGCGCGGCGCCGTTAAGGAAGTCGTCTAATGAAGAATACCGGTAATACCCCGTGCCGTTACGCATATAGCTGTTGTCCGCCATTTGGTGCTCAAACGTTATGCCGCCGATAATCTTATGTGCGCCGAGGTAATACGTTACGTCGTCTTTGAAGTTCCAAACGGTGTTGTGTACGGCGTTGTTCCAAGAGAAAAGCTCGTAGCCGAGAGATATATAGTTCTGATTGTCTTTGAGAATATCAATAAACGGGAACTCGTCGGAATCGGTTGCCCTGACATCGTCAAGCTTGGAGAATGTGAACAAGAACTGGTTCGACAGGTTCTCCGTAAAGCGGCTGTTGAGGTCGACGGACAATGTATGTACAAGGTTGTCTATTGCGTACATCGAGTTTGCATACGACATCGAGTATTGTGAGGTGCGCGAGCCCGACATACGTGTGCCGCCGTCCATCGAGGTGGCGTTGGGAGCATTCCATTGCCTGTTCTTAGTATAGTTGTAGCGTACGGCAAGGTGGTGCATCGTGTTTATATTCCAATCGATACGCGCGAGCAACTTATAGTTGTTCTCATCCGCGGGGAACGACGTATAGGAACCCGTGCTGTAGCCGTATTTGCTCTTAACGTAATCGGAGACGGTCTGCAGGTCCTGCAACGTAGTACGTGATAAATAGCTGTCCGCGTCGGCCGTTCCGTCTTCGGATCCGCGCCATCTGTTCGCCACGGTAGGTGTCTTCGTGAGCTCCCCGTTGACAAAGAAGAAGAGCTTGTCTTTTAGTATCGGTCCCCCGATAGTTACGCCGTAGGTTGTCTGGCGGTCGGTCTCGCGTGCACCGGAGATTTGTTCTTTCTCTACGGCGTCGCCGCGCATATTCTCGTTCTTATGGTAGATGTAAGCCGTCCCTTTATACGTATTTGTCCCCGACTTGGTGATTGCATTCACCCCGCCGCCAATAAAGTTGGTCTGTCTTACGTCGTAGGGGGAAATCACAACCTGCAATTCCTCTATCGCGTCGATAGAGATGGGGTTGCCCCCGCCCGGCAGATCGTCGCTCAAACCGAAATTATTGTTGAAGTTAGCCCCGTCGACCGTGAAGTTTGCGGTTCGTCCGTCGGCGCCGGCAAAGCTCATTTCGTTCCCTCCATAAGGCGATAAACGGGTGATGTCGGTAATGCTCCGGTTAACTGTCGGCATATTCACGATTTGCTGATTGGAGATGTTGGTAGATGCTCCGGTCTTCTCCGTGGTGAACTTAGTCCCCTTCGCGTTGACCACAACCTCGCCTAACTCTTGCGAGTTCTCCGATAACTCGGTATTGAGATTATACGTCTCTGCCAGTTGGAGAATAATCCCGTCGGTAATCTTGGTCTCGTATCCGATATAGCTAATCTTCACTTCATACGGACCGCCAACGCGCATACCGTTGATTGTGAACATTCCCTTTGCGTTGGTTACCGTCGTGTAGCGCGTGCCGGATGGTTTATGGACGGCCTCAATAGTGGCTCCAATAGCTTCCTCACCCTCTGCGAGCACCTTGCCCGAGAGTACGGAGGTGGTTACTTGAGCCGTTGCTGATGCCGCGAGAAAAAGCATCAGAGCAATCAGTAAATGCAATCTTTTGTGCATAAAATAGGTTGTAATTAAATTAATAAATACGGGCGTACAGCCCCTCTTCGCGCATTATACGAATTCCGTTTGACTGAGGTCGAGCTTCGGCTGCACGCGGTAACGCCTGCGGCGCTACAAACATTGTCCATGCTGTTTGCGAAAGCAAACGGCAAGCTCGTACTCTCGTTTGCACGAACCTTCGTATTAATGTGATGCAAAATTAATTTATAAATATTGCGTATATATTACAATATAAATAAACGATAGGTATATATACTAATAAATTGATTTATATCGTCTTTTTATTTCGATGTGCCAAGCTATACATCGACACCGCCATAACTCCGGCCGTCTCGGTGCGTAAACGGAACGTGCCAAGCGCTACGGACTTAAACCCGCAACGGACGGCATCCCTCACCTCTTCAATGGTGAAATCGCCTTCCGGACCAACCATCACAGTTACGCTCTCTGCAGGTTGAATGGCGGCAAGCTCGTCCGGCAATTCGCTGCGCTCTATCTCCTCGTAACAATGACAAATATACTTCGTGCCGGCAAGCGGGAGATGTATAAATTCATCGAACGGTATCATCTCGTTCACGATCGGAACGAACGGCTTGCGGCTTTGTTTCACAGCCGCTTCCACCACCCTGATTACCCGGTCCGTGCGCATCCGTCGCCTCTCAGAACGGCGGCAATCGAGGAAAGTCATCTCGTCAATACCGATTTCGGTGCACTTCTCCGCCATCCATTCAATACGATCCATATTCTTTGTCGGGGCAATAGCGAGATGTATCCGCCCCTCCCACCCCTTGGGCTGCGAAGCGCTGTCGATGATTTCATACCGGCAACCGTCGTGCCCGACCGACGTAAGACGTGCCTTGTGAAAGTTGCCCTCACGGTCAATCAGAACTACCTCATCCCCCTCGCCGAGCCGCAATACTTTCAGCGCATGCTGCGCTTCGTCTGCCGGTAATTCAACGTTGTTTGCCGCATCGGGAACAAGAAAATAATGTGTTTCTTTCATCCGTCAGAGCTATTTGGAGCGGTATGTCAATGCGAACAATACCGCTACAACTAATGCAAAGGCGGAGAAAATAAACCAGCATACTTGCCAATTGCCGAGCATATAACCGTGCTCCCAAGAGCAGAAATGATTGATAACTGCCCCTGCGGAGAGCGTTCCGATTGTTGCCCCGAGCCCGTTCGTCATCAGCATAAACAAACCCTGAGCCGACGCTTTCACGGCAGGATCGCACTCCGCGTCTACAAATATGCCGCCCGAAACATTGAAGAAATCAAACGCCACGCCGTAGACAATACACGACAATACGAACAACAGTACGCCCGGCATTGTCGGACTGCCCGCACCGAACAGACCGAAACGGAAAACCCACGCAAACATCGACATCAGCATAACGCCCCTGATACCGAATCGGCGGAGAAAAAACGGGATGAGCAGAATACACAGCGCCTCGCTCATTTGCGAGAGCGACGTGAGCAATGTAGCGTTATTCGCCGCAAACGAGCTCGCAACAACGGCATCGGCACAACCCTTGAAGCTCGTTATGAACGGACCGGCATAGCTGTTCGTTACCTGCAACGACATCCCGAGCAACATAGAGAAGACGAAGAACAACGCCATCTTCCGCCGCTTGAACAGACGGAACGCATTCAGTCCGAGCGACTCTGCAAAAGAGCGGCAGACGGTATGCTCAATCTTGCAATGAGGTAGCGTGAAGCAATAAAGAAACAAAACGACACTCAGGCATCCCGACACCAAGAACTGCCAATGGGTGTATTGAAACTTATATGCATTACTCCCGATGGTGAAAAAAAACCGTCCTCCGTCGAGCGTCGCGCAGTTAACGAGCCACATCGTAACAATAAATCCGATAGTGCCGAACACGCGGATAGGGGGGAAATCCTTAACCGTATCAAAGCCATTTCTCTTCAATATGGTGAATGCAGTTGTGTTCGAGAGAGCCAGCGTCGGCATATAAAATGCGACACTGAGCGTGTAAAGCGTAATGAAAAGCCCTTTGTCAGCCAACTCATAACCCGCTCCCGTGCGCTCCCCCATCCACCAAAGCGACACCATAAACAAGCCCGCAAGCAAATGACACAGACCTAACAAGCGCTGCGGCTGTATGTATTTGTCGCCGACAATACCTATCAAGGTCGGCATAAAAATGGATACGATGCCTTGTATGGCGTAAAACCAGGAGATATAAGCACCCAAACCGACGGTACCCAAATAGTTCCCCATACAGGTCAAGTATGCTCCCCACACCGCAAATTCAAGGAAATTCATCAGTGTCAGACGCGCGCGTATGTACATATTTAATAACTGTTTAGATCGGTGCAAAAGTATAACTAATCGGTGAAACAACAGCAAAACAAAACCTTATTTTCCGATTTCCGGCTAAATAATAACACAGCTCCCCTATATAAAAAACTACCGCCTGTCTCACGACAGGCGGTAATCAAAAATTAACCTTAATAATCTAATACCATGAAAAACACGGCGCTAAGGTATGCCTTTTCTCAGATTACGCACAACTTTTTGACGGAAAAAAGCAAAAATATCACTACTCTTCAACAAATATTAACTTATCTCCATCCCAGCTTAACATTCGTTTGCGAATTATGCCCTCTAATCTCTCTCTCTCGTCGCTCAACGAAAACGGCGGACATAGCATCAACTCAAAGCGCCCGCTCGACAAGGAATAATCTATCCTTACCAGCGCCGGAGAGAAGCAAGAAACAAGCTCCGAATATTCGTCAAGGCACATACTATCGGGGCGGAGAACAAGGTCGGAGATATCAAACGACGGCATCAAACTGTCGTTCGGCAGGGCATTCCAATCCGTGTCATAAAAGGATATGCGGCTCGAAACAGGCGTAAAAGAGCTTGACGAACTGCCGAACGTATAGCTGTCGAGCACACATACAACGCTGTCGCCGCATATGCGGGGCAAGAGAACCAACTCCATACTGCGAGACGAGGACAAGCGGAAACAACCGAAAGAAGCGGTCAGCGTGTCAACCGAACACTCGCCTTGAAGCCGGTTGCGAACAGTGGTGTCTACTCCCGCGCGCCAACATTCAGCCATCTCTTTCTTGTCGTTCAGAGAAAGATAAGGAGTGAGGGATGCCGGCATGGATATCCATAAATCGTCAATGCACACCGCGCCGCACGGAACTTCACAACAGCCCGCGGAAAACAAAAAAACACACAGAATGACGCGAAAAAAACGCATAACAAGTCGTATTAATGATGCCCGCAAAGGTAACAACAAACAACGAAATAAGCGGCGCAACCTACACCGAAACGGCGTAGGATCCCTCACAAAGTGTTGCCGTCGCATATGTCGTGCGGCGCAGCATTACCGTTTGCCGGTCGCCCGAATGAAAGTGATGACCCGCCAAAAACCAAACTAATGATTACACAAAAGGGGTATGCAAAAATAGTGCAAGCCGGGTTATGCGTAACTTATTGATAATCAACGCGGAGCATGAGC
>JAJPZE010000093.1 GCA_021204565.1 Prevotella sp.
GAGATAATATTCTTCTCCTTGCGATATAGCGTTATAAAGGAGTTTGCCATAAACTGCACCATATCCTCCCTGTCTTGTTTCAGGACAAGAGCAATGAACTCCTTTGTTACCGGCGACGGATTGCCGCCGCACGCCAAGAGGAGTATCCGTTGCTTCTCTTCCTTTGCCAACATCGGATTGTCTACGGTCTTGCGAAGCTGCGGCACGTTGATATAACTCTGCGCTAACATACGCATATCCGCATACACGCGCTCTTTCACGTCCGGCTTCTTGATACTTCCGAGCAAAGCGCGCGCATAGCGAACCGATATTACTCCCGTATTCATACCTGGGTGAATTATTTGCCGACAGCCGCCTCGTCTAATATGCGGGAGATGAGTTGCATCTGTTGCTTGTCGGTGTGCAGGTTCTGCCGAATAACCTTTTCGGCAATCTCCACGGACAACTTAGCCACCTGCGAGCGTATCTCCCGCAGCGAGGCTTGCTTCTCGTTTGCAATCTGTATCGTCGCCTCTTGGAGGATACGATCCGCTTCCGTCTTGGCTTTACGGCGGGCTTCCTCAACGATTGCATCGCGCGTTTGCGCCGCCTCCTTTATGATGGAGGCTTGTTGCTCGCGCGCTTTCTGCACTATCGCTTCGCTCTCCTGCTGTATGTTCGCCAACCGTTCCGCCGCCTCGTGGGCATTCTTCAAGCTCTCGTCTATATACTTCTTCCGCTTCTCCACCATATTCGTAATGACAGGGAAACCGTATTTAGCGAGCACAAAGAACACCACAAGGAACGCGGCAAGCATCCATACAAGCAAGCCGAGATCGGGAGTGAGTATTGACGGGAGACTCTCCATTCCAATCTATTTATAGGATATGAGTCCCGTTATTTAATAAGGAATGCGCAGGCTGCAATGGCGAACAACGCACACCCCTCCACGAATGCGGAGGTAAGAATCATGTTCGTCATAATATTGCCCGATGCTTCCGGCTGGCGTGCTATACCCTCCATCGCGTGCCCGCCAATCAAACCGATACCAATACCCGCACCTATCACCGCCAAGCCAGCGCCAATACCGCAACCCATTGCTGCAATACCGTCTAATAATAATGAAATCATAATCTTAAGTTTTAATAGTTATTTAATTATTCGTTTGTTAGTTATTATGTTGTATTTATTCTTCTTCTTTATGCGCCAAACCGATGAATACGGCCGAGAGGAGAGTGAATACGTATGCCTGCACGAACGCGACAAGGAACTCCAAGCAGTTCGCAAACAAAAGCATAATCACTCCGAAGATATTCAGCCCGATACCGAACCCGACGCTAATCGTCCAACCGAGGAAGATTACACACGTGAACGAGAGGATTACCGCGTGCCCCGCCATCATATTCGCGAATAGACGAATCATCAGCGCAAACGGCTTGGTGAACACTCCGACCAACTCTATCACCGGCAACAACGGCACCGGACATTTCAACGCCAACGGCACATGAGGCCAGAAGATGTCTTTCCAATACTCCTTGTTTCCGAACAAGTTGATTGCCATCATAGAGAATAAAGCGAGCAGGAATGTAACGTTGATATTGCCCGTAACATTGGCTCCGCCGGGAAAGATTGGCAACAGACCAAGCATATTAGTTGTAAGGATGAAGAAGAAAACGGTAAGCAAATACGGGGCGTAAGGCTTATAATGTTTCTCCCCGATAGATGATTTGACAATATCGTCATTCACCATCATCACCAACATCTCCATACATCCGACAAAGCCCTTAGGCGCTTCGCTCCGTTCGTTCCGTTTCTTATACCAACCCGCAAGCGAGAGGAAGAGAACCACGAGGATAATAACCACTATCCATATTTGCGCCACCGACTTGGTTATACTCAAATCCAAAGGGCGCACAATACTGCCGTCCGGTAATGTCTCGTATATCTTCCCATGCCGCTCCTCGTTGAAGAAGAACTGCGCGGGCAGGTGCTCCGCAGTGCCCGCGAACCATTTCCCCGTGCCGCCGCTACGCACAATTATCGGCAACGGAATGCTTACCGGCTTGCCTTTATACGTGTACACATGCCACTCGTAAGCATCGGAGATATGCTCTAATACAATCTCCGGAATATCAACCGTCGCCGTCTCTTCGGCATGAAGCAGGGCGGGGGAAAGGAATATCAGGAGTAGTATAAAAAGGTTTCTAACAGCTTTCATTATATAATAAATAATGTGTATCCGACATCACTTATACAGTTTGCCGTTCTCACGAGAGAAGAAAAAGGAATGAAGAATAAGGGCAACAACGTAATAGAGAGCCAACCAGCCGACATACGGCAACATAGCGTCACGCCCGACGATGAGGTACGCAACGAACATCACAACCAACGCCGCAAACATACGCGAAGCGGTAACGGCGGTATGAAAGTTGGGCAGGCGGTCGATATGATACGTTGCCGTGCGAAGCCACAGCATAATGACCAATACCGTCTCCACCACCGCGAACAGGAACGCCACGATAAGCGGCGCACCGACTGACATGCCGTACCCGACGTGTAACAGCGACATCACGCACCGAGCCACGCACAGCAACGCAACGTATACGCACATGCACAACGCCACATGCCGGCTCGCATCGTTCTTTATATTATTGTCTCCGCCCGTTCTCATACCATTATATCTCCACACATACGCTCACCTCGTCGTCCTTAACGGATACGAACCCGGCGCGTATCAGTTTGCTTTTCTTCCCTCCCGACACGACATACTCCACCGCCCCGGTCTCCAAAGAGGAGATAAGCGGAGCATGTTTGCCGAGTATCTCAAAGCGTCCCGACGTGCCTGGCAAGGCAACACTCGCCACATCGCCGTCGAACTCTATCCGCTCGGGAGAAATTATCTTCAAATGCAACGCCATATCGTTTTATCCCTGTGCGGCGGCGAGAATCTTCTTGCCTTTCTCTATTGCCTGCTCTATCGTACCCACGTTGAGGAACGCCTGTTCGGGCAGGTCGTCAAGTTCGCCGTTAAGAATCATATTGAAGCCCTTTATGGTGTCTTCAATGCTGACCATCTCTCCCTTCACGCCGGTAAATTGCTCAGCAACAGTAAACGGCTGGGAAAGGAAACGCTGTACCCTCCGGGCGCGGTTGACGGTCGTCTTGTCCTCGTCGGAGAGCTCGTCCATACCGAGAATAGCGATGATGTCTTGAAGCTCCTTATATGTCTGGAGTATCTGCTTCACACGTTGCGCGCAGTCGTAATGTTCCTTGCCTACAATCAAGGGATCAAGTATGCGCGATGTCGAGCCGAGCGGGTCGACAGCCGGATAGATACCTAATTGCGTGATGGCGCGGGAGAGTTCCGTCGTCGCGTCAAGGTGCGTAAAGGTCGTCGCGGGCGCGGGGTCGGTCAAGTCATCAGCCGGTACATACACCGCCTGTACAGATGTAATGGAGCCCGTCTTCGTGGATGTGATGCGCTCTTGCATAACCCCCATCTCCGAAGCAAGTGTCGGTTGATAACCCACAGCGGAGGGCATACGCCCCAACAACGCGGACACCTCCGAACCCGCTTGCGTGAAGCGGAAGATATTGTCGATAAAGAACAATATATCGCCGCCCTGGTCGCGGAACTGCTCCGCTACCGTCAGACCCGACAACGCAACCGATGAGCGTGCGCCCGGCGGCTCGTTCATCTGACCATAAACCAATGTCGCCTGGCTCTTCTTCAACTCTTCCGGGTCGACTAACGACAGATCCCATTTGCCCTCAGCCATCGCCGCCTTGAACTTCTCGCCGTACTTTATCACGCCCGACTCTATCATCTCGCGGATAAGGTCATTACCCTCACGAGTGCGTTCGCCTACTCCCGCAAACACGGAGAACCCGCTGTGTCCGTTGGCGATGTTGTTAATCAGCTCCATAATGAGCACCGTCTTGCCTACGCCGGCGCCGCCGAAGAGCCCTATCTTGCCCCCTTTCATATAAGGCTCCAAGAGGTCAATCACCTTAATACCCGTCGAGAGCATCTCCTTCTTAGTCGATAATTCTTCAAACGACGGGGCGGGACGGTGTATCGGATACGCCCCCTCGCGGTTGAACTCCGCCATCCCGTCAATCGGATGACCCGTAACGTTAAGCATACGCCCTTTAATCTGTTCGCCCGACGGCATCGATATCGGACCGCCTAACGGCACAGCCTCCAAACCGCGTTGCAAGCCGTCGGTGTTGTCCATCGCCACGCAACGGACGGTGTCTTCACCAATATGTTGCTGCACCTCAACTATTAGCTCACGCCCGTCGGGACGCTTCAAAGCCACTGCATCAAAGATTTTAGGAAGCACTTCCTCCGGATCCCGTCCCTCCGTGTCGAAGTATATATCAACCACCGGACCGATTATCTGGGATATGCGTCCCGTAATTTGTGTCTTGCTCATTTATCAGTCTTTAATTTATTAGTTTCCGTTTATAACAACCCGACAGGATGTTTTATATGCTCAATTCGTCGAGTACTTTAATGAGTTTCATATCGAACGGCTTGTCGGAACGTATCGCTTCAGTGAACGGCACGTACACAACCTCGTTGTTCCTCACCCCGACCATGATATTGCGCTGCCCCTGCATTATCGCCTCAATAGCGCCTACGCCCGTGCGCCCCGCAAGGATACGATCACGAGCCGACGGGGTGCCGCCGCGCTGCAAATGCCCTAATATCGACACGCGTACATCCATATCGGGGAACTCGTTACGTACTCGCTCGGCGTAATACATCGCGCCGCACTTCGGGCTTTCCGACACAATCACTATACAGCTCTTCTTCGATTTGCGTATTCCCCGGTGCATAAACTCCGCCAACTGGTCAACTTCCGTGCTCTCCTCAGGTATAATCGCCGCTTCTGCGCCGCACGCTATCGCCGAGTTCTGGGCAAGAAAACCCGCATCACGCCCCATCACCTCAACGAAGAAGATCCGCTCGTGGCTCTGGCACGTGTCCCGTATACGGTCGACGCACTCCATTATCGTGTTCAACGTCGTATCGTATCCGATAGTGTTGTCAGTGCCGTAAAGGTCGTTGTCAATCGTGCCCGGCAAACCCACGACACATACATCGTACTCCTGCGCGAATATCTTTGCGCCCGTCAAAGAACCGTTACCGCCGATAACCACCAACGCATCAATACCCCGCTTCGTCATATTCTTGTGTGCGCGGGCGCGCCCCTCCGCCGTCATAAACTCCTTTGAACGCGCCGTCTTAAGTATCGTGCCGCCCCGGCAGATAATGCCCGATACATCCTCTGTGGTGAATGGCTTCATATCGTCGTTTATGAGCCCTTCCCAGCCGCGATATATCCCGAAAATCTTGAAACCATTATATATACCGGCGCGCGTGACGGCTCTTATAGCAGCATTCATACCGGGAGCATCGCCGCCGGATGTCAGAATGCCGATTGTCTTTATAACTGCCATAATC